>JAPNTN010000031.1:0-8189 GCA_027249445.1 Dehalococcoidia bacterium
GTGAAGTTTAAAATGAATTTTCTTCAAGGAAACTTAATTCCGGTGACTACCGAAAGGAGAAACCTAATAAATGGATAGAAAAATCGTAATACCCGCTGGGTTAGCAGTGTTAGTAGTGATGGCAGTAGTAGGGATGCTTAGCATCTTTAACTTCGCTTCGCCTAATGCTGTTGAAGCTAGCTTAGAAAATCCAAGCACAACCACAATCAATAATATAGGTACAGCTTCGGCTACGGATAAAGTGACGACAGTTACTCTGTCCGCCAGTCCTACTCTAGTAGGAGATAACGCGAGGATGACAATCACGTTCCTCACTACTGGATCGAATGCTACTAATAACACTACATCTGCTGGTGATGGTGATCTGACAACAGGTTCTAGTGAGATCGCAATCAGGTTCGATAGCAGCAAGTTCACAGTGCCGGCCACCATCGCAAATAGCGCGGTGACAATCTCAGCCAACACATTGGCTTACAATGTGACTCGTGGAGATGCGAATGTAGTTGTTAATCCGAGCAGCGTAACGGTCTCAACAACAGGTGCCGAGAATGATCTACCAGTAATAACTCTGGTAGTTCCTGACATGGATGGAGATACAGATGGTGCCCATGGTATAGGTAGCGCAGCTACAGTTACCATCACTATCCTCCAGTCAGCTGGTGTTTCGTTGCCTGTTAAAGCTGGCGGATATGATATTTCCATCAACACTACCAATGACAGCTCAGACGTTTGGGCGGAATACCAGGGGGATGAAATCACCCTGTATAGAGACGTAACCTTGTCAGCTGTTAGCGGATCCCGTGGTGACTCAGTTACCGCTACTGCGTCCGGATATGCTAGCGGAACAGCTACTTTCTGGGCCGACGTTGATGGTAACGGAACAAGGGATAGTGATGAGATTGATCTATGTACCGGAAGTGTAAGCAGTAGCACAGCTACTTGTGATTTCACAGTAAGCGTTCCACCATTTGAAGTTGGTAAGGGTGATGACGCTGCAGGTACGTTCTCTAATGCCCAGAGCATTGGTGCATTGGCCGACTCAGATTCCAATGGGCACATCGTTAACCTCGTTAACGCGATTGACGGTGAAAACAAACGAGCTGAGTGGACATCCCAGGATGATATGGATAAAGCGGTCTTCGAATTAGAAGGATCGATTTCTCTAGTACCTTCCACGGCCAACCCGGGTGATACCATCACAGTTCAGATTACTGATGGTGCCGCCGGTGCCGTTGCATCCTGCTACATAATTAATACGGGTAACAGCGGAAGTTGTTCAGGTACAGTACCAGCCTCTGGTATGCTTGATGTAACAGCCACGATCCCGAACGTAGCATCAGGTACACAGAAGTTCTATCTTGTAGATGCTGGTGGTAACAGCTTAAAGTCCAATATCACTATTGGTTCTGCTAGCGTTACTTCAACCCCAAGTGACAGCATAGTACCTAACCAGAGGATAACTCTGACGGGTAGTGGCTTCACTGCTAGTTCAACGGTTAGTACTATTACTATTGGTGGCGAATCGATCGCTGCTGCTAGGATTAATGATGGTACTACCATTAGCATAGACAATGGCGGTAGCTGGTCGTCTTCAGTCGATATACCAGTTACAACAGCGACCGAAGTGACCGGTTCTAAGACGATTAAGGTTACAGACGGTTCAGGTCGAAGTGGAAACTTGGACATTGACATAGCTGCACGTACGATGACCATAACCCCCGAGTCGGGTAAGGTTGGTTCTAACGTGACGGTTAAGGGAACAGGTTTCCCTGCAAAGAATAATGATGGTAGTAGCAACACTGTTACCGTGACTTACACGTCTGGATCGTCAACGAACACTGCTTCGGTGACACCTGATTCAGGTGGTAACTTCAGTACGACTGTACAGGTACCGAGTGGAGCTGCAATTCCGTCAACTAACACTGTCCAGGCCGCATACAACGTGTATAACACGGCTGGTACAGATACGGGTGCCGATAATCTCAGTACCCAGACCCATGCTGTCCCATCAGCTTCTGTAACACTGAGTAGTTCGAGCGGTGGAGCAGGTAGTACAGTTACGGTAACCGGTACAGGATTTAAGAGATACACCACTGTTACCACCCTCGAGGTTGGTGCCATTGACGTAACTCCATCACCGAAGCCGACTACCGATACTAATGGTGATCTATCATTCGACTTTGTAGTACCAGGTACTGACACTGGTGTGCAGACTGTAGAGCTTGACGTTGGTGGTACCACTGCTAGCGTAGGTTACACGGTAACTAGCGAGATCGTGTCAGATGTAATAACGCCTACGGCAGAAGCTCTTGAGCCTCTACTGACTGCTGGTACTCTGGCAAGTGCGTTCTACTTTAACAATGGAACGAAGGAATTTGATTTCCATATAGTCGATGATGCATTCACCGATGCGAATACCCTGACCGAGATCCAAGGTGGCGAGCCACTGTGGATAGAGGTAACTACCGACACAACGGCCGAGTTGGGTGGCACGTCCTTCGACTTGACCTGCGTAAATGGAGACTGCTTCAACCTGATCGTATTCCCGTAAGGTTAGAGGTATAAGCTCAGGAAACTAATGTGGGGCCATCATTTAAGATGGTGGCCCCACGCGAAGCAATAACCAAGGAGGAATAAATGCTCAAAGTGAGAGTCCAGGCCTTGCTAGCTACGCTGGCCTTGTTACTCACCCTAGTCCCAGCCGTTGCCTCCGCGCAGTCCGTACCATGTGTTGTGGTAGGAACTGCTACGGTGAACGGTCTGGCTGCTCCGGTGGGTACAGTCGTCTCCGCTATAATTGGCGGAACAGTCGTTAAATCTCAAGCAGTTGAAGCAAAAGGGGATATAGGAGCCTTGCAAATCCCGTCCGGTGACGGGACAGAAGTGAGTTTTACTCTAGATTCCCTTACAGCTAATGAAACGATAACCTGGAAGAAGGGTAATTGTGGAGAAGTTGCTTTGACCGCAAGTGCAGCCGGTAGTGCTGCGGCCGCTGATGCCGAACAGGGAGCTACGGGTAGATCTGGCGCTCCTGGTAAGGATGGCGCCGATGGTGCCGCTGGTCCTGCTGGCCCACAAGGCCCTGCTGGCCCACAAGGCCCTGCTGGAGCGGATGGTAAAGCTGGCGCCGATGGTGCTGCTGGTTCTGCCGGTCCTGCTGGTCCTGCTGGTCCCGCTGGTTCAGCTGGTGCTGCTGGCACAGGTGGTGGCGGAGCCATGGGTATGATAGCACTTATACTAGCAATAATAGCGTTGATTGGTGTAGGAGCTGTGTACTTTATGGGACGACAGTCAGCTTAAGCTAAGTCAGCTAAGGCGAATAAAGAGAAGGGGAGTACTCTTTAGAGGGTACTCCCCTTTTTGCGCGCTTAAGGCTCTCAGAAAAATGCTTACAGTACGTAACGGTTACTCTTGGCATTTAAGTCACCGTGGACCCAAAATATAGGAGAACTTTCGGATATGTGGGGTGAGTTATGAGAGGGATGAGGAATATTGTGGCATCGCTTTTTGTAGTGGTTGTATTTGCTGGGGGCGTGCCGGTGTGGGAAGTTCTTGACGCGGGTGGTCCGCCGCAACCGTATTACGCAGATTACGTTATTGGCCAGATTGATCTGGGAGAGCAAGTTGTTGTGCAGGATTTACGAGTTTCCGCGTGCATATCAGGGTGTAACGTATACGAAACGGACAAGGTTGGGATCGGTGAAAATGGTGAGTATAAGTTAGCCCTTCATCCAGAGGACCGGAGACTAGCCGGTCGGTCAGCGATAATCTACCTGTCAAACGACTATGGTCGACTGAGAGCTAATGAAACTGTAGTATTCTCAGGAGGATTCAAGACGCATAAGGTAGATTTGACGTTTAATGAGATTTTACCAGTACCTCCAGACTTGCCAAGCTTGCCTTCGGTTGGAGATGAGTTTATCCCACTATTGCCTAAATATGCCACTATCTTCGGGATTAGCGCAATTATATTAAGTGTCATTCTTAGCAAGCGGCGATTTACGCGTAAACTTATCCCTTAATTTGCTATGATCGAACTATAAGAAGGCTCTCACAGTGCCTACTAGGAACAAAGGGGTCCTGGGCTAAGGCTAGGATTTCACGAGGCCCTAGATTGAGGACTCAGTAGAGAAATAGTCAAAGATGGTGGAATATTACTGGGGGTTACAGATATCCTGGGTTGGGGCTGGAGCTCAGAGCTACTTTGCATGGTTAAGAAGGCGTCGATAGGATCCAGGTCCAACTGCAATCCCTGAGTTTTATATTGCATTGGTATAACGATTTTAGGATCAAAGTCTTGCATGATCTGTTGTATGCCGTTCAGTTCTATAAGGCCGTGACCTCCGACAGGTACCAACAGTACATCTATGGGACCTAGTTCATCTACGATATTCGTTGTTAGAGGCGTTCCTAATCTGCCGAGATGGCAGATATTTATGCCGTCAAGAGTGATAGTAAAAGCGACATTTCGTTCTTCACGGCTAGTCTGGTCTGCCAATGGGGTCATTACTCCTTTTACAGATACCCCAGAGTATTCATATTCTCCAGGAGCAGAGAACAATTTAGGGTTTCCGGATACATCCTCTGTATGGCTGTGGTTTACATTATTGTTACTGACTGTCACGACGCTAGCGGGTCTGTTTTCAAATGCTAAGCCTATGGAGTCAGGGAAAGGATCAGTAATGACTACTGTCTCTTGTGATCTAAGGCGAAAACAGGAATGCCCAAGCCAAATTATTTCCATTAGTATTATGATCCTTTTCGTAAGTTTAAGATTTTCCAAGACGAAGGAAGTATTAGAGACACGAGTAACAATTTAATTATATCTCCAGGTATGAACGGATATAGACCCAGAGATAAGGTATTACCATCCGGTACGAATAATGATAATTGCATTAGCCCTGGAATGTAAATGAAGGCGTTTCCTATCACCATGGCTAATATAATTTTTGGTCCTCGGTCCCAACCGCGTTCACTCAAATATCCTACAATATATGCCGCAGGAACAAAGCCTAATATGTAACCACCTGAAGCCAGTGTCCAAAATATTCCCGATGTCCCTCCTGAATATAGTGGTAACCATGACCCGGCTATTACATATAGGGCCATGGTTATGGCTCCTCGACGGCTCCCTAATAATGCTCCGGTTAATAGTACGGCAAAGGTTTGTCCAGTTATTGGTACAGGTGTGAAGGGAAGGGGGATTGCTACTCTGGCAAATGCCGCGGTGATTATTACGAATGCGACCACTAGAGTGATATCTCGTAGTATCCTATATTTAAACATTGATGAGGGTGCAATAGCGTCGACGATTGTTATCTGGCGGCGATGATTGTACATGTGTATTTCCTTCTGTTGAAAGAGTCTTAACAGCTTATGCGTGGTTTCATGATTTATAAGCAGAGCATATGCTAATACTCCAGTGGGTATTATACTATTATAACCCGTTAAGCAGGATATATTTGGTTAGGCTATTGGCAAATAAAAAGGTGTTAATCTGATGGCAATATCCAACATACAAATAGCTAATATTTTTACTGACATGGCAGCTTTGCTAGAAATTAAGGGTGAGAGTGTGTTCAAGGTTAGGGCGTACCAAAGGGCGGCGAACACTATTGAGAACCTTCAAGACTCATTGGAAGGGCTTGTTTTAGCTAAATCAGACCTGAAACAGATATCGGGAATTGGCAAGGCAATTAATGACAAAATATATGAATATATAGAAACTGAGCATATTTCTGCTTATGAACGTTTGCTGAAGGAATTACCGGAAGGTGTCCTGACCTTAATGACGGTCCCTTACATAGGCCCAAAAACGGCTTATTTAGTCGCTACTCAGTTGGGAGTTAAATCCTTAGTAGAACTAGAGGCAGCGATCCTAGATAACCGTTTATTAAGCATAGACGGCATCGGTGATAGAACGTGTCAGATTATTCATCGTAGCTTGCGAGAAATGCGGGTGAAAGATCAACGGACACCGATAGGTGAGGCTCTGCCAATTGCGCATTCAATTATTAATCAATTAGAAACTGCCTGTGACGATATTGTAAGTTTGCATATAGCCGGCAGCCTGCGTAGATGGGAAGAGACCATTGGTGATATAGATATCATCGCTATATGTGGCGATCCGACAAATTTATTAAAGGTTTTTACTGAGCTTGATTGTGTGTCTGAAGTACTGGTACTGGGTGACAAGAAAAGTAGCGTCATTATTGATTCTGGTATGCAAGTAGATTTGCGGATAGCAGATACTGCTGCGTTGGGAGCAATGGTCCAATATTTTACTGGGAACCAACAGCATAATATTCGCTTACGTGATTATGCTAAGGCGAAAGGCCTCTCGGTAAATGAATATGGGATAACGGAAGTAATTACTGGTATACAGGAAACTTTCTCCAATGAAACGGCTTTATATAATCGACTAGGATTGCAGTATATCCCCCCAGAACTTCGATTAGGCCTAGATGAAGTAGAGTGGGCACAGAACTCTTTGGAATGTAAATTGATAACCGAGACAGATCTAAGAGGTGATCTGCATGTTCATACTGACTGGAGCGATGGTAACGATGGTACTGAAGTGATGGTCCAAACTGCTAGTGATCTGGGATACGAATATATTGCCATTACGGACCACTCTGCTGGGTTGGGTGTTGCCAGGGGGTTGTCTGTTGATCGTTTGCGTGATCGCTTATGGGATATTCGGAAATTACAGGATAAATTCTCTATACGAATATTTATTGGTTCAGAAGTGGACATAAGGGCAGATGGGACTTTGGATTATCCAGACGATTTATTGGATGAACTCGATATAGTGGTCGCCTCTGTACATTCTGCTATGGGACAAGATAGTGAAGTGATGACACAGCGATTAATATCTGCTATGAACCATCAATCTGTAACCATAATAGGACATTTGACCACTAGGATCATTGGCCAGAGGCCTCCAGTACAATGTAATATCGATCGGATTCTAGAAGAGGCGAAAAGGACCGGCACAGTATTAGAGATAAATTCGTCTCCCGAGAGGCTAGACCTAAAGGACACTCATGCTAGGTTAGCAAAGGAGATGGGTGTTCCTTTGGTAGTTAATACTGATTCCCATGACAAACTAGGGTTTCTGCAAAGAAAATATGGCATCGCAGTTGCTAGAAGAGCCGGATGCATGACCAAGCATGTGGTGAATACAATGGGTTTAGATAGGTTTACAGATTATATATCGTGCCCTAAACCGGATCGTGATGCGATATTCGGTAGTTATATTGTGGGACCGAATAGCTGATGCAGACTAATAATGCTCATGATGAGGCTATAATAGGAGGGGCAAGTGCTCCTATTATCCACATTAGGAAATCTTTGGCAACGGGCAATGATTGGGCGACAACTCTATTAGAGGCTATTGGATTGTGGACGTTGCCTGAAGAGATTATAGACGGCCGAAAGTACAAATACTTAATCCACGGCGAGGCACTGGATTGGTTGCTTTTAGCAGAACGATTGTTAATAGAAATGAATGGGTATCTTACTGATAATGAATACGAGGAGTTGGTATTCGAGGGTGTTATGCCAAGTTATGTGGATCGAGATATCTTTCGAAGATTGATAGGTCCTAACAAGTATCGTGCATATTTGAATTACTGGTATGGGGTAGTGATAGAAGAAGCGCTACAGTTAGCTGTTGAAGAAGAAGTACGGAAAAGGCACAGAGCTCTATGTTATCCGGATAGTGAAGATTTCGTTGAGGATGCCTTCGGATTCCTTTATAACAAAAATATGCAAGCACTCTTGATTGAATTTGCAGAGTCTAATGGTCTGAATCAGAGTGAATCTGAGTCCGTAAGGTTTTCATTGTCGGATCAAAAAGAGTTTACTTATTCATTATTTAAGCTCCGTATGCATATATGGGATCCCGCTAGGATTGCTAGCGATATGAGAAAAGGTATTTTGAAACTCGAACAAATTGATAAACAACGTTCAGCTCTGGTTGATTGGGAATATATAGACAGTTATTCAGTCTAATACTGATCTAGATTTAGTACGATTATGTAGTTATTTATGATTGGTGCCAAGCTTAGTTATAGAATATCATGAGAGTGATCAATCACTTGGATTTTGGGAGATTCTGTGAATGTTAGATTCTAGTTTTGATGACGTGAAGGACATGTCTGAGTTGCCTCTTGAAGCGTTTACGC
>JAPNTN010000032.1:0-3891 GCA_027249445.1 Dehalococcoidia bacterium
TTATCCAGATTATGTGATGGCGCTCAGATTTATCTAAAGCGAGAAGACTTAGCACACACAGGGGCTCATAAAATCAACAACGCGCTAGGACAAGCCCTTCTGGCCAGGCATATGGGCAAAGAGCGCATTATTGCTGAAACAGGTGCCGGCCAGCACGGCGTTGCAACTGCAACCGTATGCGCAATGCTTGGGCTAAAGTGCATAGTATATATGGGAGCTGAAGACATACACCGACAATCCCTAAATGTATTTAGAATGCGCTTATTAGAAGCCGAAGTTATCGCTGTAGAGTCAGGAACGAAAACATTGAAGGATGCTATTAACGAAGCAATTCGAGATTGGGTTACCAATGTGGACAACACCCATTATCTAATCGGTAGTGCCGTAGGCCCACATCCATACCCTATGATCGTACGAGATTTCCAATCTGTGATAGGTAGAGAATCCAAAGGGCAAATGCTAGCCATAGCAAATGAGGTACCGAATTGCGTTGTAGCATGTGTAGGCGGAGGCAGTAACGCTATAGGAATGTTTTACGATTTTATAAACGAAGAATCTGTAGATTTGATTGGTGTAGAAGCTGGCGGGCATGGAATAGACACCGGACAGCACTCAGCACCGCTATCTGCGGGAAGACCTGGTGTACTTCATGGGTCTATGTCATATTTGCTTCAAGACGACAGGGGGCAAATCATTGGAACTCATAGTATATCGGCCGGACTAGATTACCCTGGAGTCGGACCCGAACACAGTTATTTGAAAGACATAAGTAGAGCTAATTATGTCAGCGTAACCGACGAACAAGCCCTAGAAGGTTTTCATCTTTTATCTAGAACAGAAGGAATAATACCTGCCCTCGAATCCGCACATGCCGTCTATTACGCTTGTGAATTATCAAAAACAATGAGCAGTGATCAATCAGTGCTTGTATGCTTAAGCGGACGAGGTGATAAAGACGTTCCGACAGTAGCTGAAAAATCTAATATAGAGTTGTAACTTGCTTTTGAGCAAAATGTATACGAATGCGATTATAGGAGGAATACATCAATGAAAGACAATCCCAATAACGATGCCGGAATTCCTGAAAATTCGTATTTTGACTGGATTCATTATTTCATTCGTGGAGGAGGAAGTATTAGATTCGGGTCAGTACCTGAGGTCACAGACATGACACTGTCAGGTTTCACCAGAAAAGAATTACAGGACCAGGTGCAATTCTGGCTTAATGTCGCCAAAACAGGTGTCGGCGAGTCGTACGAGAATACATATCCGTCAGACTTTGAAGCCAACGATGAAGGTAATCCAATATGGCAATCCAAACTGGCCTCTTGTTTGGATAAGTTAGTTGCAGACGGTGTTCTAAGCCACGAAACAACAACTGACGCACATCAAGAAATTGATGTTTATCAAGTGATTGGAGACGAATATAACGAGGATTAAATGGCCGAAATAGCTCGGTCAAACAAATGCTACTTACTTATTCCGCAATAACTTTTGGCTATAGCTTTAGAACAAATTAGATGTCACGATTAAGATCAAACCTTAATGGACAGTTGTCACAAAGGACACTAAAATATATCGCTGGAAACAACGCAAGAATTTGACACAGGTCCGAGGCGAATAGAAAGTTGCTTTCGGGCACCTTACTATAATAGTCATCGGCTGTCCTGTATCACATAGATGGAGGAATTCACATGGATTTAGGTCTTAGCAATAAAGTTGCCGTAGTCACAGGCGGAAGCCAGGGAATCGGAAAGTATGCCGCAATGCGTATGGCTCAAGAAGGAGCCCGAGTCATTATCGTCGCACGCACACAAGAGACGTTGGACCAGGCCGCATCAGAGATAAAAACTTCAACCGAAGGAATCGTATTACCTTTAGCTGCAGACATATCTGACAAATCCACCCCAGAAAAGATCGTAAACGCTGCAATTGACAATTACGGGAGACTAGACATATTGGTCAACAATGCAGGCGTTTCTATGGCGAAACCTTTTGAGGACGTCAGTGATGACGATTGGGAATCTGATTTTGAGCTCAAAGTCTGGGGAGCTATTCGCCTGATGAGAAAGTCCATACCAGAAATGCGGAAGGTCGGTGGCGGACGAATCATCAATGTCACTAATCTCGGCGGTAAAGCACCCGGCGCATCTTCAATGCCAACATCTATCTCCAGAGCCGCAGGCATAGCCATAACAAAAGCTATGTCCAAAGACCTTGCTAAAGATAACATTTTAGTTAATACGGTTTGCATAGGTACAGTGAAAAGCGGGCAACACGAACGAAGATATGATTCACTCAAAGAAAGCAGGCCAGAGTTGAGCTTGGATGAATTTTACTCAGAAACTGCCAAAGCACGGGGTATCCCCCTAGGAAGAGTAGCAGAAACCCACGAAGCTGGAGACGTCATAACATTTTTAGCGTCTGACATGGCAAGTTATTTGACCGGTGTAGCGATTAACATAGACGGGGGAACGTCACCGGTAGTATAACCAACCCTGAAAAAGAATCGTACGCCAAATAATAAATGCCGTCGTTAAGTTCATAATCGGCCAACATATGGAGCAATGGTTTTGACTCAGACTTATTTAGAAGAATTCAAGAATCCGGAGCGAATATTAATGGGAGCAGGCCCGAGTAGCGTGCATCCCCGGGTGCTACAGGCAATGACCAAACCCGTTATAGGTCACTTGGACCCAGATTTTTTTCAAGTCATGGACGAAGTCGGTGAAATGCTTCGTAAAGTATTCCACACGACTAATTTTATGACCGCACCCT
Source organism: Dehalococcoidia bacterium (assembly GCA_027249445.1). Taxonomy (GTDB): domain Bacteria; phylum Chloroflexota; class Dehalococcoidia; order Lucifugimonadales; family UBA3495; genus UBA3495. The sequence goes on from JAPNTN010000032.1 coordinate 2,779, forward strand.
TATCCTCCACAGGAACAGGCGCTATGGAAGCCGCTTGCTTCAATGTATTGGAAGAAGGCGATAAGGTCATCATATGCAGAAATGGTTATTTTGGTGACAGATTATCTGATATCGCTAGGCGAGGCGGAGCGGAAACTATAATACTTGACGCACCTTGGGGTAAACCCGTAGATATTAACGCTCTTGAAAACGAGCTAAAAAAGCATGCTGACGTAAAGATGGTCGGAGTGGTGCATGCAGAAACGTCTACAGGAGTACTAACTCCGTTAACAGAAATCATAGAACTCGTACACTCTCATAACGCTCTAATACTGGTTGATGCTGTAACATCTCTTGGCGGACATGATTTCCAAATGGATAAATGGGACATTGATGTAGCCTATAGCGCGAGCCAAAAATGCCTCGGGTCACCTCCTGGATTAGCCCCCATAACAATTGGGCCAAGGGCTGAAGAAGTTATAAAAGGTCGCACAAGTGACGTTCAAAGTTTTTACTTTAACCTGAAAGATCTAGAAACTTACTGGTCGCAGACTCGTGCCTACCATCACACTAGCCCAATATCAATGACATACGCTCTAAGAGAGTCGCTCCGAATGATGATGGAAGAAGGGTTGGACAATCGGATAAATAGACACGCCAGAGTTGCGTCAGCTCTTCGTTCAGGAGTTTCTGCAATCGGACTGGATATACTAGCTGATGAGGATTATCGTCTTAACCCATTAACACCCGTAGTTGTTCCTGAAGGCATCGATGAAGCTGATGTTCGACGCCAACTGTTGCAAGACTATAACATAGAGGTAAGTGGAGCCCTCGGAGAACTAAGGGGGAAAGTTTGGAGAGTCGGGTTAATGGGTGAATCCGCCCGCGAAACCAACGTATTCGCCTTTCTATCGGCAATGGAAAGCATCCTGTCTAAGTCAGGCTACGAGGTCGCTTTTGGAGCTAGTTTAGCAGCAGCTCAGCGAGCGCTGATTGCTTTCAATGAATAAGAAATACAAGGTTTAGGTATAACCAGACATTGTTGGTTCACAAACGCGGCGATTGAATACCGTAGGACTTAATCGTCTGGGAATAAAAATCCACCTATCCGTTGATAGGCTTGGTCATTTGCAA
>JAPNTN010000033.1:0-5371 GCA_027249445.1 Dehalococcoidia bacterium
TTTCCGCGAGCAGCAACGTCTCCGGGCAAGAGTTCTACGTCTATACCCAGAGCCTCCAGAGCACCTCTTCCAATGAGGTACTTGAGAGGGTCATACCCAAATAGCGCCAAGTGGCCAGGGCCACTACCAGGAGCCACTCCTGGCATTACAGGTGTAGTTAAACCACAGGCACTTTCCTGTGCCATCGCATCTAAATTCGGTATATGGGCAGTTTCAAGTTCCGATTTCCCAGTGTTTGGGTGCGCTAAGCCACCTAACCCATCTACGACCAAAAGTATTATTTTGCTACCAGTTTTCACATAACAATCATGCAATAGTTCCAGATCTATCATATTTAACCCACTATCCCTTCCGCTAGAATGATTTCTATTTATTTGGCAGAGCATCTATACCTGGAAGCACTTTACCTTCGAGAAATTCAAGTGAAGCCCCTCCGCCAGTAGACACATGTGTCAATTTATCAGATATCCCCATTGATTCCACAGCCTCTGCCGTAGACCCGCCTCCAACCACAGTAGTCACTCCTGACATATTAGCAATAGATTCTCCAATTGTAACGGTACCACGCTTGTAATTATCCATCTCAAAAACGCCCATTGGGCCGTTCCAGATGATCGTTTTACATTCTCCGAGAATATTAGCAAATGCTTCAGCGGACCTAGGCCCAATATCCATAATGAACCAACCATCGGGAACTTGATCAAGTCCAACTATATCGACTTTCGATGGAGTTGGACTGAATTCACTAGCTACTACTAAATCTTTTGGAAGATGCACCTGAGTTCCTCTTCTTCCAGCTTCCTCCATAACCCACTGAGCGAATTCTATACGGTCACTCTCTACCCTAGATGCTCCGGTTGGCTTCTGACAGGCATTGAGAAAAGTGACTGACATACCCCCACCTATAATCAGGTGGTCTAGCCTATCAAGCAAATGTTCTATAACTAGAATTTTATCGCTAACTTTGGCACCTCCCAAGAGTGCTGCCATTGGTGTCTCTGGATGATCCAGAGCTTTGGTCATTGAATCCACTTCCTGCTTTACCAAGAGTCCCATGGCAGAAGGCAAATGCTTAGTTATACCAACAACAGAAGCATGACTTCTATGAGCCACAGCAAAAGCATCCATTATGAACACATCAGCAAGACTAGCTAACGATTTAATAAAGTCCTCGTCGTTAGTTTCTTCCCCTGGATGAAAACGCACATTCTCTAGAAGAACTACATCTCCTGCTTCCAAGTGACTAATATGAGTAGAGATGTCTTGCCCAACACAGTCGGATAAACTCGTTACAGGGCAACCCAGCAACTGACTCAATCTATCACCGATTGGGGCAAGTCTTAACTCCTCATCCACCTCACCTTTTGGGCGACCTAGGTGAGAGCACAATATGACGATACTAGACTGGTTACGCAGATATTCTATAGTCGGCAACGTCGACCTTAACCTCTGATCATATAAAGCTATACCAGCCGCACCTTGTTCGATGGGAACATTAAAATCCACCCTGACAAGAACCTTTTTACCTTTAACATCTATATCAGTTAAAGCTTTCTTTGGCATATGAAAAGATAACTCCTGCAATATTCCAAAAACGGAATGCTCTCCTAATTATTTCCTATTACCCAGTCAATTAGCTCATCGGTTTTCGCACTATCAACCCCACACGAGAGCATACTTTTCCCTGCCTCGTCCAAAATACCATCAATTACCTGCAACGCGTTGCTCTTGGCATCTACTTCATCAAGTAGTTCGAGAACACGCGATATATCTGAAGGTTCAAGAACTCGTTTCATATAAATTCCTGTTATCTCGCGCTTTACTGCAGTTGATCCTGTTTCCAGCGCATGTATCAGAGGCAAGGTCTTTTTTTTATTTAATAAATTGTCGGGCGTTATACCATTGCCTAGATCACCCCACAGCCCATCTACATCCCGTTTTAGTTGCCATGCAATTCCTAGTTTTATACCAAACTCTTCGATTGCCGCACAAGCATCTCTACTGGAACCGGACACTAGCGCACCCAATTTAGCTGAGCAGCCTGACAAAGATCCTGACTTTTTGGAAACCATCTCCACATAATCTGACGATCTGATCATGACTTGATCTTGAAACGTCAAATCTATGTATTGACCTTCACATAAGGTCAAACATGTGTTATCCAATAATCGGACTGACTCTAGAATCTTTGATGGCTCTATGCTACGCGTTGATAGTCTCATCATGGCTGATCTGGCGAGTGCGTGCAGACCGTCTCCAGCATTTATTGCCTGTGCGGGCCCCCAAATCCACCATATAGTAGGTCTTTCCACATCGGAGCCAACTCTTCCCGCCTGTACTTCGCCGTGTACGTCCATAAAATCACAGATTAGCTGCACAGCTGCAGCTATAGGCAACGCCGGTTCTATATCACCCGACATCAGATCAGCGGCACAAAGAGCTAACATTGACTGAAATCTAATATCTACCAGAGCGTCTTGTGTTTGACCATATTGATCTGTCCAACCTAGATGATACCGTAACAAATCATACAGAAAACCGTCCCTGCCAGAAAATGACTCCTTTAATTCTTCATTAACTGCTGATTTATATTCAGGTAATTTATCTATCGTAAAAATCTCAAAACTCCATTTATCCTAATGCAGATTTTATATCCTCAATTGATATCGAAGTTCCCCTCAGAAGTTTGGGCTGTTCCCCTGTTATATCAACTACTGTTGACCCCACACCAAATGGTTTTAGCCCACAAGTTATTATACGGTCTACCAAATCGCCTAACTCAGCAACTAGGTCTGAAGCTTCAACTAGATCAGGCGAGCCACTAAGATTCGCGCTGGTACCAACGATCGGATTACCAACCTGCTCAATAATCTGTTGAGCTATCCAATGGTCTGGTTGCCTGACCGCTATAGTCCCCCTGCCTCCTGTCAGTATTGTAGATAGGTTGTCATTTGCTCGGATTACCAGAGTAAGTTGCCCCGGCCAGAATCTAGCAGCCAGTTTTTCACCGATAACATTTACTTCCGATGATATTGACCGGACCATTTCCCAACCACTTACTAATACCGGCAAAGCCATGTCGTTGGGACGTCCCTTAATATCGTATATCCGTAGCAGTGATTCCTCATTACGAATATCTGCTCCCAGGCCATACAGAGTGTCAGTGGGATAAATGATGATACCACCATTCGATACCACATTAGCTGAATCCTTTATCTCGTCAAAGCATTCAGATTTTGATCCATGTAACGAGCAAAAATAGTCTACTGATTCCATAGCAGAACGAGTTTAGCACGTAGATTTAAAAGGGTCGATATTTTCCATTGCAATGGGACTATTTCGGGAATGCTTTTCTCACGAATTAGGTCTAGCTTATTATGTCAATTTGAAGCATAATACCTACCTCAAATCCTGAGATATGTGCGGACAAAACCAGCTATAAAGGGAGGCAGGGCAGGTGGGTTACTCGGAAGCAAACATAGTTGATAATGCCGAATCACATATAGTAACCGACGAAGGTATCGTAGTAATCGATTTCGGCTCTCAGTACAGCCATCTAATAGCGCGTAGAGTACGTGAACTCCACGTTTATTCTGAGCTAGTATCGCCCTCCTCAACCTGGGAAATGGTCACAAAACGACTGACTCCAAGGGGCATTATATTGTCTGGTGGGCCATCCAGCGTATACGAAGATGATGCGCCCACAATACCCGAATGGGTTTTTGAGAGTAACTTACCTATATTGGGGATATGCTACGGTATGCAAGCTTTGGTACACCAAATGGGTGGAACCGTAGCCCCGAGCTCCAAACGAGAATATGGGCACGCAATTTTAAGCCAAGAAACATCCGACTGTATTCTATTCGACAATATTCCTAAATCGCTTGAAGTCTGGATGAGCCACGGTGACAAAGTAGAAGCATTACCGGAAACTCTCTCCCCTCTAGCCCATACAGACAACTCGTCCATGGCTGCCATTGGGGACGGGAACAAGATATTCGCTCTGCAATTCCATCCTGAAGTAGCACACACTCCATTGGGAATGAGCGTACTCGATAATTTCCTACAAAAGGTATGCCAGTGTAAACAAGACTGGACTCCCGGAAATTTCGTTTCTGAGTGTACTACAAGAATAAAGGACCAAGTAGGCAATGCACACGTAATATGTGCACTTTCAGGGGGAGTCGATTCATCGGTGACTGCTTTGCTGCTACACAAAGCTATCGGCGACCAACTAACATGTATCTTCGTCAATAACGGTCTACTCCGAAAAGGAGAAGCCGAAGCGGTTCAAAATACATTTAAGAACAATCTGGGGCTAAATCTAATTTATATCGACGCTGCCGACCGATTTATAGAAAAATTAGAAAACATTACAGATCCTGAGCAGAAGCGGAAAGTAATCGGGGAAGAATTCATTAGAGTATTCGAAGAAGTATCATCAGATGTTAGTCATGCAGAATATCTTGCGCAGGGCACATTGTATCCGGATGTAATAGAAAGTGAAACTCCCGATAATCGCGCGTCAGCGAGGATCAAAACCCATCATAATGTCGGTGGGCTCCCAGAAGACATGAAACTCAAACTTGTGGAACCCCTTAGATACCTATTTAAAGATGAGGTCAGAGACGTGGGTGTTGAGCTAGGCTTAGCCCGAGAAATGGTATATCGACAGCCATTTCCAGGACCTGGGCTGGCTATTCGTATTATAGGGAAAATTACTAAAGAGAAATTACATTTGCTCCAAGAATGTGATGCCATAGTTCTCGAAGAAATCCGCAACGCAGGATTGTATGAAGATATATGGCAAAGCTTCGCAGTATTAAGTGATAACCGTACTGTCGGCGTAATGGGTGACTACAGAACTTACGGCTACGTCTGTGCAATACGGGCAGTATCTAGTGACGACGCAATGACGGCTGATTGGGTCAGGTTGCCATATGATTTACTGGCTCAGATATCTAGCCGGATAGTTAATGAAGTCACCGGAGTTAACAGAGTGGTATATGACATCACAAGCAAACCTCCGGGAACTATCGAGTGGGAATAATCGGAGCAATGCATCGCCCGATAGAGTATAGACACATATTGCACAAGAGAATATTCCAGTTGGATTCACTGTTATGAATATATTGGTAGTAGGGTCTGGAGGCAGAGAACACGCACTAGTCTGGCGCATCCATCAGTCTGACTCTGATAATAATATTTGGACCGCTAACGGTAATGCTGGAACTGATCTCCTATCCACTAACGTCGATGTAAATCCTCTAAATACAGAGGAAATCATCAGATTAGCTCAAAATTTGAATATAGACTTGGTAGTAGTAGGTCCAGAAACGCCCCTAGCATCAGGTCTAGTAGATAGCCTTTA
>JAPNTN010000034.1:0-8149 GCA_027249445.1 Dehalococcoidia bacterium
ATGTTTATTAAAATAGCTACACTTCGTGAGCGCCTTCATGCTGTTATATTGAATAAAGGTGAACAGGGTTACGTGACGGAAGGTTTGGATAAAGAATTAGATTCTCTGCCCGATAGTTACGACCGATTGATTGAATTTGCAGAAGGACTAGCTTCGTTAGCAATGAGGTCCGATTGGAATTACGTAGAACCTAATGATATTGACGATATCTGGGCAGAAGCAGCTCCCAATAGACCGCCAGGACAAATTTCGGAGATTGATTTCGATGATAGTGCAAGAAGGGTGGAGGCTGCGTTTCTTGGGTCAATCTGTGGATGCATTTTAGGTAAGCCACTAGAGGCGCGATTTACAGGTCATGAAATTAGGGAAGCGCTACAGAAAATTGGCGAATGGCCTTTAAATCAGTATGTATCAAAACGGATTGAAACTGTCCTTCCACGAGTCCATCGATCATTTCCTGAGACGGCTAGAGAATACATACGCTATGTAGCTCCGGATGACGATATTAACTATACGATTATGGGTATGCTTGTCCTCGAAAGATTTGGTCCTAATTTTACGCACGCAAATATGAAGGAACTTTGGTTGCATCACTTGCCTATCAGCACTACTTTTGGTCCTGAGAGGACGCTGTTGTTGCAGTCTGGAGCAGAGTCATTTGATAGTCAGCACAGAGATTATTTTGCCGATAAGGGTGGTGTAGGATTGAGTGGTGTCTTGGTTCCAGATGAATCAGAAAGCTTCTTAAATGTTTTCAATGACATTATGAACCCTGGAGCAGAACTTTGTGGCGCGGCTATAAGAGCGGATGCGTATGGATATGCTTGTCCCGGAAATCCAGAAATGGCAGCAAGTTTGGCATGGAAAGACGCTATCTTTACTCATAAAGGGACTGGTATTTATGGGACTATGTTCATAGCGGCGGCTATCGCTTGCGCACAAGTTATGGATGATCGTATGGATATAATTGAAACCGCTCTAAGATTTGTTCCTCAGAGGAGCCGTTTCTATGAACGTGTATCTGCTTCTTTGAAAGATGTTAGGGAATCAAGTGATTGGGAAGAAGCTTATTCTAAGATTAATAATAAATTTGGGGAATATGGTCATTGCCGTATATATCAAGAAATAGGAATGCTGATTAACACTTTTAACTTTGCTGAAAATGTAGGCCATGGAATATGTATTCAAGTCAGTCAGGGTGCTGACACGGATAGTTTTGGTGCTACGTCAGGCTCTATTCTAGGTGCGTATTTTGGGCCGGGTCATTTAGAACCCAGATGGCTTGATCTGTTTAACGATGATATACATTCTGGATTGGCATGGTTCTTCGAGAGGTCTGTATCGAAGTTAGGGGGCAGGATGAGTAGATTGCCCAGTACCGTTCGAGAATGGCTTGACTAATCCTGACTGCACCAGGGTTTATATAACCAGATATTAGCCCGATTGTATTTCAGTGGAAGTAGTTTCTATAACAGTTGCCGCTGAGCCAAATTTTCCATTAAAGATGAAATCCCAAACTCCCATTGGGGACAGTCTGTTGAGAACTTTACGGTGTTTATGAGGTCTCCAAGCTGAGGTTCTGAGATTGTCACCCTATCCCCTAGTTTATGGGTGAACCCTTCACCAGGTATGTCTCTGTCTTCAGTAGGGGCAAACAATGTGCCCAAGAATAGCATGAATCCATCTGGATATTGGTGGTTAGCACCACATGTCTGACGGACCAGGTCATTTGGAGAGCGGCTGATTTCTCGCATAGAGCTAGTTCCATGCAGAATATATCCATCTTTCCCTTCAACCTTTAGTGTTAGCTCTGCGAAATTAACCTGTTCAATACTAAATTTATCATCAAATAAACGTATAAATGGCCCAATAGAGCATGAGGCATTATTATCTTTAGATTTTCCTAAGAGGAGTGCGGATCTGCCTTCAATATCTCTGAGGTTTACGTCATTTCCCAGTGTCGCTCCCACTATGACCCCACGGCTATTCACTGCTAGTACTATCTCAGGCTCTGGATTGTTCCATGTGGACGTCTGAAGTATACCGATATCAGATCCATGTCCGACCGGTGAAAGGACAGGGCATTTTGTAAAAACCTCTGCGTCTACTCCTATGCCTACTTCCAGATATTGGGACCATATACCTTCATTTATGAGTATTTTCTTAATTTCCTTAGCTTTGGGAGATCCGGGTATGATATTTTTTAGGTTGTTGCCAATTAGATCCCCAATATTGAGGCGAATAGCGTCGGCTTTCTTAGGATCACCAGCAGCCCGTTCTTCTATCACGCGTTCTACCATTGAATTTGCGAAAGTGACGCCGCAAGCCTTAATTGTTTGAAGGTCGCATGGTGCTAGTAGAGAGATGTTTAGATCGTTCTGGTTTTGTTTAGGATTTCTAATTTTGTTTTCGATATCGGCTAAACTACCTAATATTTCTCCCTTAAATGTCGTTACGTAATGGTTAGGGTGATCGAGTTCCAACAATTTGGTCATCGTAGGTATGTCTTTGGAGGTGATATCCCAAATCATGTTATCTCTGACGGTAACTATGCTGGGCCCGCAAACCTTGTGGTTCCATACTCTGCCTATAAAAGTACCCTGATCGTAAATTGTCATGAGTTAATCCTGATATCTGTCTGTCGCGTAATATGTAAAAGCCTCCCGAATCATCAGGAGGCTTTAGATGGCTACATTGGAGACTTACTTAGGGGCTATCCACTCAACCACACGTTCACCAATCATTATTACTGTTGGATGAATGCCTCCGGAACGTGGTATACGGGGTATTACTGAAGCGTCTGCTATGAATAATTCTTCAACACCTTTGACGCGGCAGTACTGATCCACTACAGCCATTGGGTCGGAATCAGGGCCCATTTTACAGGTCCCTGATACGTGTCTTGCCGTGCCGACCGTTTGCCTGATCCACAGGTCCAATGCGTCGTCGTCGTTCAAGATTTCGTCAGTTGGTTGTATACGGTGATCTAACACGTTTTTGTATGCGTCTGATTCTAGGACTTTGACCCCAAATCTTATACCTTCACGTACTCGTCGGATATCGTTGGGATGCTGCAAATAACAATAATTGAACGATGGTTGTACACTCGCTTCGTCAGACGCCAATCTTACGTGCCCCGTTCCGTCAGGTAGCCCTAGAGTGCATGATATTCGTGCAGCCCTATCTGCGGGAACATCTCCAGTCAAGTATTTTGTTCTTACACCAGCTACGCGCTCTTCTCTTTCATCGATAACCGTTGTGGTTCGGAGTACCATGTCATTCTTCTGTTCTGAACCAGCTGAGGTGTAGTGTAGACCAAAGTGGGCTGCGTCCTCGTCAGTTTCTAAAACGATATTGTCTTTGACTTTAAAAGTGACTTGGGCACTCAGGTGATTCATTAGATTTTGCCCGACTCCGGGAGATTCTTGTATTTGTGCGATACCAAATTGCTCCAATTGTTCTTTGGGCCCTATCCCCGATAACATGAGGAGTTGCGGAGACCTAATTGCTCCTGAACTTAGTACAACACGTCCTGCTTCGATTGTGAATATCTCTCCCCCGCTCTCTGCTTCCACTCCAATAGCTTTCTTACCATCGAATAGTATTTTTCTAACGTGGACTTGTCCTCGCACCGTGAGGTTGAGACAATGCCTCATTGGGTTTAGATATGCTAGAGCAGTGCTCACCCTAACTCCGTCGAGATTATTTGTGGGGGAAACTCCGATACCGGAAGGGTTCGCCCCGTTAGTGTCTTCTACACTAGGGTAGCCTGCACCGGTTAAAGCAGTGTGGAATGCCTTTTGTATGTCTGGTAAGGCTCCTGATTGGCGACGTCTTACCGGCATAGGTCCGTCGGTACCGTGAAAATCATCCCTAATGTCTGAATCATTTTCCATTTTCCTAAAGAATGGTAGGACTTTTGTGTAAGACCATTCTTCATTACCTAATGATGCCCATGACTCGAAATCTTCTGGAAGTCCTCTCTGCATGGCTTGTCCATTAATGGACGATCCGCCACCAATTACTTTTCCTTGAGCCACATGGATTTCGCCTTGTTCTTCGGTTATTGTGCCACGTAGAGCCCAATTGTGATCTGATTCTGGTGACTCGGCATATCTGGTATGACCATACTTCACTTCGTCTGGTAGCGCATCAAATTCAGGGTAGTCTGTACCTGCTTCTAGTAATAATACGGAAGTGTCGGGATCTTCCGCCAATCTGCTGGCTAGAACTGAGCCTGCTGCTCCTCCTCCGACTACTATAACGTCATATTTCATGACTTCACCTCTTGTATATTTAATAATGCTGGTGTGTTCTGGCCCGGTATTATACCAAAATGTTAGTAAAGGTATACCAGAAAAAGAGTTTTAGGCTGCACTGTCAAAGTTCTGCTTGATATATTGGTGTTTAGCGATTATAAACAACGTGAAAATGATCAATATACAAGCGTTTGAGAGATGCGATGCCTACGATACGAGAAGCACGAGTTAGTAAAGGGCTGACCCAGTTTCAACTTGCAGACATTATGAAAGTGACTATTAATCAAGTATCAGCCTGGGAACGCGGTATTAATCAACCAAGGTTAGCGAATGTTAAGAAGTTATGTTTTATCTTAGATCTCAGTATTGATAATCTTGATTTTCCGATGTCGCAAGAAGATGTTGATATATTGTCTGCGATACAAACAAACCAGTCTGAAATGGTATTAAACAGGGTTAATGCTATGATTGCTCAGTCGACGTTTGCCGAGGACGAATCCCACAAAGACCTTGAGATTGTCAGCACCAACGACGACAAACCTACAAACCGGCGGAGGAAGATCGATTTTACCAATCCATCTTACGAAGATACTTGGAATGTTAGATTTGTTGACCCTTACAGGATAGACCACGAAGCATCATGACAAAATTACTTGTTTAATTCTGATGCGACTCTTTTTTGGAAATCTTCTGCCCCTAGTCGTAGTAAACCTGTTGCGGATACGGTTACAAAATTTGCCCCTAATTTGATGAATTCTGCAACTCCTGCGGCATCAGACGGTGCGTTACCGCCTACACCAACGTTTACCCCAGCCGCTCGAATCTTCGGTATAACGCTTGCCATTACTTTTCTTACTTCATCTCTTCCTGGATTGCCCATACTTTGTCCTAGGTCTGAAGCTGCCACGTGATAAACATCAGGTCCGTTGATGTCTAGGATTTGGTCAAGGTTTGAAACGGCTTCTACTTCTTCAACCATAGGTATTACCAGTAATTGTGAATTGACCCATTGGGTGGATTCAACTGGATTTGTTCCTACTCCGTAATCATGAGCTCTCCCCCCTCCTGCCATGCCTCTGTTTCCTTCTGGGTAATACCTTGCGGCTCGAGCTACATCTGAAGCATCCTCAGGAGTATTAATATGTGGAACTATTATTCCTTGCAAACCTCTGTCTAGGTACCGAAGTATTGTGGAGTCTTCGTGATTTGGTATGCGTGCAATAGGAGTGATGTTGAATGATTCTGCTGCCCTGACCATGTGCTCAACTTGGTCTAGGTTCATGGGTCCGTGTTCGCAATCGATCATCACAAAATCGAAACCTATGGCGCCGAATAATTCTACTTGGTCTGGTGAATACCTAGATATAATGGCGCCGAATACTACTTTCCCTTCACTTAAACTTTTCTTAGTTGTATTAGTTCTCATATTGTTCTAGCTCCCTCTAATGGCCTTGCTACCACATTTGTAGTTGTAATTTTTTATATGACAATTTAGACCGATATATTGAATATATTGTAGAGTCTTGACGGTTGACTGAGAAGCCCCCAGACAAGATACTGTCGGAAACATGGTTGCCAAGTAAAGTATATGTAATTATTGGAGGAGTGATATGCAGACTGGAGCTATTTTTCCCCAAACTGAAATCGGTTCAGACCCTGTGGCAGTCAGAGACTTTGCTCAGGCTGCGGAAGAAATGGGATACCAGCATTTGTTGGTGTTTGATCACATATTAGGAGCCGATGCGAGTAAGAGAGATCAATGGGATCGCCCATATCAGCATACGGATATGTTCCATGAACCATTTGTATTGTTCGGATATTTGGCAGGAGTTACAGAGAAGATACAAATGACTACGGGTATATTGATATTGCCACAACGACAGACTGCTTTGGTGGCTAAACAGGCAGCGGCAGTAGATGTTTTGACACGTGGAAGACTGCGCTTGGGGATCGGAATTGGATGGAATGATGTTGAATATGAAGCGCTGGGTGAAGACTTTGGAAATAGGGGACAACGTTCTTCAGAGCAAATAGAATTGTTACGGATGTTTTGGACTCAGGATGTAGTCAATTATGAGGGTAAATACCATAAGGTTAGTCATGCAGGTATAAATCCTCCTCCAGTTCAGAGGCCAATACCTTTATGGTTTGGTGGTGGCGCTCCACAGGTAGTTCGTAGGTTAGCTAGATTAGGAGATGGATGGTTTCCTCAGTTCCAACCAGATTCTGAAGGACAAGAGAAAATCGGACAGATGAAAGAACTAGTCAAATCCGCTGGAAGGACTCCGGAGTCAGTTGGTATAGAAGGCCGCATTAACTATGGTTCCGGTAATGAGGACGAATGGAATAAACTCGCAGCTGCCTGGGATGAAGCTGGGGCAACTCACTTGTCAGTGAACACCATGAAGTCTGGGTTACAGGGTCCAGATGAGCATATAGAAGCCATACGTAGATTTAAGGAAGCTATAACGGGGTAATATTATAGGAGAACGATAGTATGGATTTCCAAATGGAACCGAATACCGACGCAGGGAAAAAAATGGTCGATCTCGCTGAAATGCATGCGTCGGACTTTTTTACCCGTTCTTCCACACATGATAAAGATAAGACCTTTGTCCATGAAAATATAGATAGCATAAGAAAAAGTGGATTTGCGGCCTCGGCTATTCCAGTAGAATACGGTGGTCTCGGTGTAACGTCTGCCCACGACTGTATGGTTGCTATGAATAGGTTAGGTAGAGGAGATGGTTCGACGTCTTTAGCATTCAACATGCACCTGTTTAGGACGTTGAATATATCGAGGCTTTTACAAAGATCTATTTCTAACGGGGACAAACGCAGACAAATCCGTTGCGAAGAAATGTTACGACAGATAGGCTCTGGAGAGGCGATCATATCGGTGGCCAATTCCGAACCGGGAGCTGATATAAGGACCTCTAGAAGTCTGGCAGAGAAAGTTGAAGGCGGTTGGATTTTAAATGGGTCGAAGACGTTCGCGACAGGGTCGCCGTCAGCAGATTATCTAGCTGTGAGAGCTAGATATCAGAATGAAGATGGGGAAGATAGGATGGGTTCTGCTATTGTACCTGTCGATAGACGAGGGGTAGAAATTTTGGATAATTGGGACGGTATGGGTATGCGTGGATCCGGTAGCCATGATGTCATATTCTCCGATTATTTTGTAAGTGATACTGAATTCGATGACATAGGGGAATATGGGAAGTTTAATGCGGGATTCCTGGCTACCTCTGGAGGGGCTACTTTAGGCCTATCTTCAGTATTTTTGGGCATAGCAGAGACAGCACATTCCCTTGTAGTGGAATCTATTATATCTAGAGATAGACAGCGCCAACCCTTAGTTCAGTCTTTAGCTGCAGAGAATGAGATTGGTATGGCTGCTGCTAGGGCTATGTTAACTCGAGGCGCTATGGCTTTTGACCAGTTCTATCTATCCAACAATGAATCTGCCAATTCAGGGGCTGAACCGGTTCTGAATCCGTTTGTAGCTGTTAAGAATGCTGCCTGCACTAAAAAATTTGTTAATGAAACTGCTAATCACATAGTTGATCGGTGTATAACCATGTCTGGCGGTTCGGGGTTTTTAGATAGTAATGTTCTATCCAGACTGTACAGAGACGTTAGAGCTGGTCCGCTTATGCAACCTTTTGCCACAATGCAAGCTATAGAATTTATTGGCAAAGTCTCTCTTGGAGTAGATCCAAACGAATAGTAGTTTTGGGAAGATATATTGTCGTACTACTTAGCTAACGAGTTGAAATAACTTTTAAGACTCTATTTAGGATTTCATTGCCTACATCATATTTGGTGAGTATAGGAAGATGTTCCGCTTGTAGTTGGTCATCTATAATGACAACTTTATTGGTATCTTT
>JAPNTN010000035.1:0-4606 GCA_027249445.1 Dehalococcoidia bacterium
CATATTCATAAAATATACGACGCATTTGGTCCTGATAGGATGTTTTGGGGAACTGATATAACTCGTATGCCTTGTTCCTGGAAAGAGTGTGTAAGCTTGTTTACAGAGGAATTAACTTGGTTGACTGAGAGTGACAAAGAGCTAATCATGGGCCGCGCCTTGTGCAAATGGATAGGTTGGGACTTGGAGATGTAATCGAGTTTGGACGGGGATGCATTTCCGTTTCTTACACAGAAAGGGGTTTTCTAATAAGTTATTCTAACTCTTTTGAATATCTATTCGAGGGAATGGGGAGGCCTAGATTACCTCTGAGAGTGTTGGCTTGGTAAGATTCTCTAAATAAACCTCTTTCTTTGAGTTCTGGTAAAACTAGGTTGACGAAGTCGTTAAATCCATCTGGTAACACAGCCGCATTTAACATGTATCCGTCACAGGCTCCCGTTTGAAACCATTCTTGCATCGTATCTGCTACTTGCGTGGGTGTTCCAAAAAATGCGGGTTTGGGTGTTGTGGTCTTTAATGCTAATTCTCGCAGGGTAAGATGTTCTTCCATGGCTAGTTTTTTCAATCGGTCCGTTGCACTTTCCCACCCATTTCTAGCGAAGTCGCCTAATTCCGGAAATGGTTCATCAAGGTTATATGAGCTGAAATCCATATCGTTAAAATATCTCCCAAGGTAATTGACTGCGTCTTCTATATCCACTAGGTTAGTTATCTCCTGGTACTTGGACTCGGCGATAATTGGGGTGTCCCCTATTACTGGGGCACAACCCGGTAATATCAGAACATCATCCGGACTTCTGCCGTGAGATACCGCCCTGCTTTTCACGTCTTGATAGAATGACCTAGCATCTTCTATTGATGCTTGTCCTGTGAAGATTACGTCCGCATGTTTTGAAGCAAATTCTTTGCCGGCTTCCGATGAGCCAGCTTGTATCAGCAATGGACGTCCCTGTCGCGATCTCGATATGTTTAAAGGCCCCTGAACTGAATAATGTTTTCCTATATGATTTAATCTGTGCATTTTTGATCTGTCAAAAAATACCCCTTGTTCCTTGCTTCTTATAAAAGCATCGTCTTCCCAGGAATCCCAGAGACCCTTGGTAACTTCAAGGTATTCATCAGCTATCTCGTAACGTAGGTCGTGTTTAGGATGTTCGGGTTTGCTGTAATTAAGAGCAGAACCTTCTAGAGGGGACGTGACTATATTCCAGCCGGCTCTACCGTTGCTGATATGGTCTATGGATGCGAATTGTCTAGCTACTGTGAATGGCTCGCTGTAAGTTGTCGATAATGTGGCAGCTAACCCTATGTGGGTTGTCTCCATGGATAGTGCTGCCAATAAAGTTAGCGGCTCAAATCGATTCAGAAAATTAGGGTGTGATTTTTCGCTAATATAAAGCCCATCACCAAAGAACACGAAATCTAGCAATGCTTCCTCGGCCCTATGTGTTAGATCTCTATAATATTCTAGACTGATAGCTCCGTCTGCGACTGCGTTCGGGTGTCTCCAAGAGGCCATGTTACTACCTGTTCCAGCTAGAAAGGCCCCAATACGCATCATATTTTTACTAGTCATTACTTCACCAATATCAGACAGATTTGCTATGTCCAACATATTTCGCTGAGGAGCTCATAAGATCGGAGACGCTTTTCGAAATTATTTATGGCTGTGACAGCAAAGATCTCATTTACCGGATATAAATTTCTAATCTCGTCTATTGTTTGTTTTACTGTGCTCTTAGATCCGTGTATCACGCTTCCGGGCTGCAGCTCGTAGCTAAACTTTTGACCTGACTGTTTGCCCAATTCTTCGGCAGATTCGACTGAGAAAACCGTGAACGTTCTACCGTTTTCTAATGTTACACGAACTATTACTACGTCCGATGCATAATCTTCAGCTGACTTCTCCGAATCAGCGACTATTACAGGAAGTGCCAGCATTAGGTTTGGCTTCTTATCAGAGGTTAGTTTATAACTTTCTAAGTAATTTGAGATCGCATCAACCATAATGGCACGATCATTATTAAGGAACGCGGCGAACACATAAGGAAGTTCCATTTGTGCGGCTAGAACAGCGCTCGAAACTGTGGTTCCAAGAAGAAACAGGTCAGCTGGCATGTCTGGAACAGGTTTAGCTTGTATGCCATAAAGAGGACTATCTGGCCCTACTTTGTCGACGATAAATTCTTGTAAAGTAGTTAATTTGGTCTCAAACGAATTTATGCCAGGCTCCTCAGACGTTTGAAGAGCTTTTGTTGTGATTGGCAGGCCACCGGGGCCACGTCCAATACCGAGGTCTACACGACCTGGTGCTAGGGAAGCTAGCACGTTGAAGTTTTCGGCTACTTTATATGGGCTGTAGTGTTGCAACATTACGCCCCCAGAGCCTACTTTTATATGCTCTGTTTTCGCGAGTAGATGAGACACCAGGACTTCCGGTGAAGAGCCCATATGTCGGGGTGAATTATGGTGTTCTGCTACCCAAAACCTGTGATACCCCCAAGCCTCAGCTTTCTTGGCTAACTCTATTGTGTTAGAGATAGCCTGTCTCCCTGACTCAAACTGATTGGCGGGACTTTGATCCAGAATATTTATTCTAAAATTCCCCTCTGGCATGGTGAAATATTAACATCAGCACAAATTTAGTGCACTATATTAAGGCCGTGATGAAATCATATATGGAATTTCTGCATGAAAAGATGCTAATATTCGGGAATCCCTCAAGTAATTAGTGGAGTTAGTACTGTGGCGAATAATCTTATTACAGACGATATCAAAGCCCTTATAGGTAAGGACAGTCCACCAGAAACCAACCGATTTGCTATCAGCGATGAAATGGCGTTTGATGTGGCAGATGCTATAGAAGATTTCAATCCGTTATACATCGACCCGAAGTACGCAGCAAATAGCAGATTTGGCACGTTACTATGCCCCCCTTTGGCGACCTGGAAAGACATAGGCCCGCCTATAGGATACTTTGGAGCTGGCCAGGAGTGGCATTTTGAGGTTCCATTGCCATTTAATAGTTACGGCCTTAACGGTGGTAGCGATTGGCAATTCTTACGGCCTTGTCCAGTAGGTACCTGGATCACACGAAGATTCAGAATGCTCGATATTTTTGAAAAACAGGGGCGTTCTGGGCCATTGGTCTTTATAGTTCGCGAAGAAACTCAAACTGATCAATCAGGGAACGTTATCAATAAGGCCAAGCGAGTAAGTATCCATAGAGCATTGCCTGAAGGTGATACTCCAGACACTGTCGCATTGGCAAATGATACCTTGCAGGATGTGATTGTTGCTCCACCTAATCCTGAAGTTATTCTCCCTAAACCGGAACATGCCAAGACTAGTCAAAGGTATTTCGAGGATGTATCGGTTGGTGACAAGCTGGAAGAAGTTATTAAAGGCCCCATGACTACTACCCATCTGATTCGTTGGGCAGCAGCTAACGGTAATTACGCTCGTATTCATTGGGATCTTCCGTTTGCTCAATTACATCAAGGACTGAAGAATGTGGTAGTTAATGGATCGTTGAAGAATCAATATCTTGGGCAATTGTTGATCAAGTTTGCTGGAGAAGAGGGTTGGTTTAAACGGTTCTATGTTGAGCATAGGGGCATGGATTTTCCGGGAGACACTATAACCGCTGGAGGGACTGTAACTAAAACATATGAGTCGGAAGGGTATGGGTATGTTGAATGTCAGGTGTCTCTCACGAACAACCGTGGGGAAATGACCGCTTCTGGTACTGGCAAGGTAGTGCTTCCGAAAAAGGGCCAGTCTTTGCCTATTGAATGGGCAGTAGAAGATTGGTAATCGGTCATATGCTCGAAGGTATACGTGTTATAGAAGTAGGGGGAGGTATATCGGCTCCTTTTTGCGGAAAATTGCTTGCGGATTATGGTGCCGAAGTCGTTAAAATTGAAATTCCTTGTACGGGAGATGTGACCAGATCTGTTGGTCCTTTTGTTAACGATGAACCCAATCTAGAAACGAGTATACCGTTCTTGTATTTAAACACTAACAAGAGCAGTGTTACTCTCAACGTATTCAGCCGCATGGGCAAAGCTATCCTGTCTGATTTATTACGCGGTAGTGATATTATTGTCTATAATCTCCCGCCTGAGGATATGGCCGCTGCTGGTATCGATCCCGGATTTCTGAGAGACGTTAATCCTAGGCTCATAAGTACATCTATTACCCCTTTCGGATTGTCAGGCTCATATAGAGATTATGAGGCGAGTGACATCATAGTCTATGCTCTCAGCGGCCTTATGTATCATTCCGGTGATTCTGATCGCGAACCTTTAAGGAATGTGCTTAATCAATCTTTTTATGTCGGAGGAATAAATGCTGCTGTTGCTACGATTGCGGCCTTATTTCAACGATTAACTGATGGACAAGGACAAACGGTAGAAGTTTGTCTAACCGAATGCCTGGCATCGCATCTAGTTCAGGCAATTCCGTATTATGAATATATGGGGGCAATAAAGGGTCGTAGACCGATCAGAGGGTCTGGTTTTGATGAATTAATGCCGGCTAGAGATGGATATGTGGTTCCGTCTATACAAGGATCTCAGCCTTGGTCGGTTATTGCAGGATT
>JAPNTN010000036.1:0-6008 GCA_027249445.1 Dehalococcoidia bacterium
CTAATCAGGAATCTAACCGATTTCCTCGACAGTCATCCGAACGCCGGCGGAGTCGGACCTACACAAATCAATGAGATGGGAATACTACAACCCATACATACCAAAACCGGCGTTATTAGACCGTTATGGGCCTGGCAAAAATTGAGGAGATGTTTTCCAATACATTCTAACTACCCAGGTGAAAGAATTGACCGTGACCTACCAAATATCAAAGTATCATGCCTTTCAGGGTTTTGCTTTATGATCAGGAGACTTGCGCTAGACCAAGCAGAGTATTTCGATGAATGGCCATTTATGTTTGGAGAAGAGATAGACTTATCACTTCGACTCAATAAACTCGGCTGGGATTGCTTCGTATTACCTAAAATTAAAGCTGTACATTATCAAGGGAGTAGTTACAAACCAAACCCGTCCTTGAGGCGTTGGGTTGAACAATGCAGGTTAGCCTCCAGATATTATTGGAGACGAAAACATTATGGTTATGCATGTGGCTTAATAGAGTCCACTCTGGGAACAATCAATTTTCTGACGCGAGCCCTATATAACATTATGCTCATCCCGATTAGTTCTAGGCAGACCACATCAGTTTCCATAAAAGAAGACCTTAATCAATGTTATACATCAATAAAACTAATGATCTGGGGGCAACGTCACGCCAACAAAATCATGAATATCGCTCGGGACAGAGGAAACACATCGAGTACAAATTAAATATTTTCACCAATCCGATCATATATGAGTATTAATTACCTACAAGAAGAACAATTGAACGTTGTATTGGTTACAGGGGGAAGCGGGTTTATTGGTAGCAATTTCATCAGAGCTATCTTATCAAAGCACACCCAGACTACTGTAATAAACATAGATAAACTTACATACGCAGGGAATACAGCCAATACTGAGGACATAGAAAAAGCTTTTGGTGATAGATATATTTTCGTTAAAGGCGATATAACCGATAAAGAGTTTGTCAAAAGTATATTTTCGCGGAACAACAATACCAATCCAAGATTACAAAGACAACCACCCATTTCGGTAGTAGTGAATTTTGCCGCAGAATCGCATGTAGATCGAAGCATAATCGACTCGTCTCCATTCATAAAAACTAACGTCACGGGCACACAAATACTTGGAGATTTATCCAAGCAGTACAACATCACTAGATTTTTACAAATATCTACAGATGAAGTTTATGGAGATGCTAGCCCAAATAAAAACTTTGACGAGACCAGCGCGTTACAACCGAGTAGCCCTTACGCTGCTAGCAAGGCTGCTGCCGATCTGTTGCTCCTCTCCTATTTTAGAACATATCATCTACCAGTAATTATAACCCGAAGCTCGAATAATTTCGGGCCTTATCAATTCCCTGAAAAATTGATACCACTGATAATAACCAAAGCTATCTCAGGTGAAAACTTACCAATATATGGGGCAGGAAATCAAAGCCGAGATTGGATTTACGTACAGGATAACTGTGAAGCACTGACACAGATATTAACAGATGGTACAAACGGCAACATATACAATATAAGCGGCAATCACGAACTCTCTAACCTGGATATGGTGCTCACGATTTGCCAGATACTATCTGATAAAACAGGAATCCCCGTAGATCAATATTACAACCTCATTAAGCACGTGAAAGATAGACCTGGGCACGATATACGGTACTCCTGTGTCAATAACAAAATTATGTCTGAAATCGGATGGCAACCAAAGAAAAACTTCACAGAACGTCTCGAATATACAGTAGATTGGTATTTGTCTAGTAATGAATGGATTCAACGAGTAATAGATGCCGACTCCGAAAAACACTATAGCTAAATGCATACTCATACATGGGAAACATTACCAGAATAGCGATAATTGGTAGCACCGGACAACTGGGGGCCGATGTCTATGCTGCATTCACATCGGATGAAAATTATCACGTGTTGCCGATAACCCATGATCAAATGGATATAACCGATTACGAAAGTGTAAAAACACTATTGCAGCATATAACTCCGGATGTCGTCATAAACTGTGCAGCATATGTAAGAGTGGATGACTGTGAAGATCACCCATGGTTAGCTTTCAAGGTAAATGCTTTAGGACCTTTAAATGTATCAAGTGTGTGCTCTCTAATAGGCTCAATATGCATTCATATTAGTACAGATTTTGTTTTTGACGGGCATAAAGGTGAACCCTACAATGAATTAGACACACCAAATCCTATAAATACATATGGCCTTTCTAAATTAGTCGGAGAGCAGATCATTAATAGTTACGCACCGAATAGCCTTATAATTCGGACCTCAAGTCTGTTTGGAGCAAATATATCGAGAGGAAAGGGATCAAATTTTATTGAAACTATCCTTGAAAAGTCAAAATCCGGCCAAACCATACAAGTAATATCAGATATTTACATGTCCCCGACATATACCGCGGATATATCTCAAGAAATTTATAACATCATTCAACTTGGATGTCCCAGAGGAATATATCATCTCAGTAATTCCGGTTCGTGCAGTTGGTTTGAATTAGCTGAAGAGGTATTAACCCAGACAAACCCAAATGCAAAGCTCAAACCGGTGCCAGCTTCTGAATATCCATCTAAAGCTATTAGACCTCCTATCTCATCACTAACCAGCATAAACTTATCTAAAAACGGCTTAAAACCTATGAGAAACTGGAAACTGGCTGTAACCGAATATTTGACCCGCCAAGGTCATATAAAGAACCCTTAAATCACATTGGCATATATATGAACGGTAACCATATCCTTTAAAACAACATGCGGTTGAGGTAATGAGTCGAATGACAAGCATTAAAAATCATAATCTCCCCGGGGTAGCGTCTTATCGTCTGAACAAACATATAGATGATCGTGGATTTTTTACCGAAGTACTTCGCAAGGATTGGGGCGATTTCCTGCACGCAGATTGGATAACCCAAGTAAACCTATCTAGAAGCCATTCGGGAATAGTTCATGCATGGCATAGGCACGATAGAAATCAAATAGATTACCTTTTAGTACTTGAAGGTTCCCTAAAGATCGTGGCGTATGATGACGAGCCCAACTCACCGACACAGGGAACTATTTGCGAGTTAACCGCATCTTCTGAACAACTAGAACTGGTGCGTATACCTGGACATTATTGGCATGGCCATAAAGCTATCGGAAGTTCTGACACACTATCGATATATATGGTTACTCAGTTATACGATTATGATAACCCTGATGAACAACGAAGAGTATGGAACGATCCGACTATTATTGATCCAAGAACACAAAAACCCTACGATTGGTTTTCAATACCACACAAGTAATTTAGTATTTTTATTATGGCGGGGAAATTTCTGTGACTAAGTGTCGAATTTGCGCTAACAACAATCTAAATATGTTTTTATCATTAGGACATATGCCTTTGGCTAATGGTTTTCTGAATTATGATCAGATCAGTTCTGAAGAACCTTTATATCCTCTAGATGTCTATTTTTGCAGTATATGCAGCTTAGTTCAGATAACTGATGTAGTGCCACCGGAAGTTATGTTCACTGATTATCCATATGTGACCGGAACATCCCAGACCATGAAGGATAATCTATTCGAGTTGTACGAAAGGGCATCCTATTCTATAGCGCAGCGAGAAAATGATCTCGTGATTGATGTAGGCAGTAATGACGGTACTTTACTGTCATACTTTAAATCAGGTGGATTTAGAACTCTAGGTATTGAACCCGCAAGCAATATAGCAGAACTTGCGTCGGAAAAAGGGATTGAAACTATCGGAGCTTTCTTCACTAACGACACTTGTTCCCAAATACTAAAAACGTACGGGAAGGCAAAAATAATCACTGCAACAAATGTATTCGCCCATGTTGATGACGTAAACGGATTCATAACTTCTACAAAACGAATTCTTCATCCCGATGGTATATTGATCATAGAAGTACCTTACATAGTAGACATGTTAAAGAACCTCGAGTTCGATACGATATACCACGAGCACCTATCGTATTTCTCTCTATATGCATTAAACACGCTGTTCACAGCCCATAGCATGAGTATAGTTAACGTGGAGAAATTAACAGTACACGGAGGTTCTATAAGACTATACATCAGCCCTGTTGGAAACCAGCATTGCCCTTATTTAGAAGAGTTACTGGACCAAGAAACTAAACTCGGGATACCTAACATAAGTATCTATAAAAAGTTTGCGACGGACGTCAACAAATTAAAAGCACAGCTTAATACCATGTTAAATGACTTGAAACAGAGCGGAAAAAAGATAACAGCCTATGGCGCACCTGCTAAGGGGAACATACTTCTAAACTATTGCGGAATAGACAATACCATATTGGACTGTGTTTTTGACAATACGCCCTTTAAACAAAATTTATTCACTCCCGGCACTCACATACCAGTAGTGAGTGATTCAATATTTCAGCAGAGCAACACAGATTTTTGTTTACTGTTAGCATGGAATTATGAAAATGAAATATTAGAGAAGGAAAACGATTACCTTCGAAATGGTGGGGTTTTTATCGTGCCAATACCATACCCAAGGCTAGAATCCAGACTATGAAAGTTATACAACCAATCATACTAGTAAAGAGGACGTCCTAATGCCGTGTGAAGAACTTATAATTACAGGATGCGACACATTCATAGTAGGAAATCCGTGGAAGAATTGGGTGTTCATATCTCTTGATACCACTGATGGTATACAAGGAATTGGAGAGGCAAGCCTAAACGGATTTGCATTGTCTACGCAAAGCGCTATACATGAACTCCAACAATACTTTATAGGCAAGTCAGCGTTTGATGTTAAAGATATCCGAAGGTCTATGCTACTTTCTGTCTATTCAGATGGCGGACAGATTCACAGAAGTGCTACTACTGCTGTGGAGACTGCATGTTGGGACATCGTGGGCAAAGCTCTAGGGCGGCCGTTGTATCAATTATGGGGAGGGTCGGTAAGGGACGATATAAGAACATATGGAAACGGATGGTACAGAACCGAACGTGATCCTGAATCGTTCGCTGAAAGAGCAAAGAATGCGATAGGACTAGGCTACACCGCACTTAAAGTAGATCCCTTCGGGTCTACTCGCGGAGGGTTTACAAAATCAGGGAAGGAGCTAAGCCTAGAAATTATAAAAGCAATCAAAGATGCAATCCCAGAAAACACCGATTTATTCATTGAAGGTCATTGCAGATTCGATGTGCCAACTGCCATAGAACTCTCTTACTCGTTAGGGAATCTAGATATAGGATGGTTTGAAGAACCCGTGGCTTATTGGAATACTCAAGGGTTGACTGAAGTTAGCCAGCGGTCTCCTGTTAGAATAGCTACAGGAGAAAACCTAACGAGATTTAGTGATTTCATAGAGTTGACAAGACACACGAGAAACCTTGTACTGCAACCTGATGTTATGAATTTGGGCGGACTTGAAGAGGCCAGACTTGTTTGCGATATGGGAGAAGCACTTCAAATACCTGTGGCGCCACATGACGCGCAAGGCCCGATATCTAAAGCGATGTGTTTACAATTAGCAGCGTTATCCCCAGCAATTGGCATTCAAGAAGATTTTGAATTGTTTAACGACCCTTGGACCGAAACTCTATCGTCTCCTTTAAATAGGGGCGAAGGATGTATTTTCATACCCTCGGACCCAGGTATAGGAAGGACATTGAACTTTGATGCCATCTCTGAACATCCTTATGATGAAAATGCTACCTTAGCTCTATTCACTGAAGGATGGGAACAACGCCAAGGATTATAAACATACCAACTAGAATACAAACAGGACTATGAAATGTTAACACCACCCGAAAATAGTAATGTTATAGCGGTTATACCAGCTAGGTACAGGTCCACTAGATTCCCCGGAAAACCTCTTTCCGACATACATGGAAAACCCATGATAGCTCGAGTATATGAAGCAGTTGCAAAATGCTCGATATTTGATTGGATCACCGTAGCAACGGATGACGAAAGAATATCCGATTCGTGCGATGC
>JAPNTN010000037.1:0-8671 GCA_027249445.1 Dehalococcoidia bacterium
GATCTACGAAATGTGCTGCAAACAGCACAAGAGTTAAACGTCCCATTACCGGTTACTGCACTTCTTCAGCAAATGCTCGGATCCCTAGTAAACGATGGAGAACAGGACCTAGACCACTCGGCAATCCTCCATTTCTTAGAAAAACTCTCTCATGTAGAAGTAAAAAAAGGCGGTTAGCCACATAGCCACAACAATAAAGAAGGGGCAGGAATTATCCTGCCCCTTCTTTATTGTTGTGTTACTTCTAATTGATTTAAACATCACCCTGTAATAGAAGCTTAACTACTCTCGGTGCAAGATCTCGTGCCCGTTGCTCGAGTTCAGGACCTTTTATGTTAGTAATTGGATGTGGACAAGCTAAATAAGGGAAATCCGGCACACCCATCAACCTAGTATAAGCATGAGCTGTACTCACGAACACATCAGTTATAATAGTCGCCGTCGGCAAACCTTGAGATTCGAGAGTAATTCCATCGTGCAAACTGCCCGACGAGCATCCCCCTCAATCACCCACTCCAGCTATCACAATATCGCAATTGCGGTGTAAATCTGCGAGGATCTCAGGGACAGGCGGCAAACACGCAGAATGTTTCTGTACATAAAATATGTCCGCAAACTCGTACTGCTGATTCAGAACTTCAGCAATAGTGTTTAATATAACATCCGAATTAGCCTTGGAGTTATCTAATAGCCCTAGCCTCTTACCTTTTAGATCAACTGGCCTTGGCGACAAATTTAGAGAAGTTTTTCCTGGGTCAGCTCCTGTAGGATCCACCAGACTTAATGATTGCAAACTCATGAACGCCTCCTAATTTTTAGGATCTAATATTGGGACTGTCGTGGCTTCTACACCATAATAATTCATAATAAGGTTACTATATATACCACTGTTACCACCGGCTTTAACGATTAGTATATCCTCCGCAGCTTGAGCAGCATACACCTTTTCAGTCTCATCTTGGGTTACTATTTCGCCCTTAATATATCCTAGCCCTTTTAACTGCGCTCTAGTCCTGTAACTCTTTTCCTGAATATATTCTTGCATTAACGGACGTGTCCAGCCTAGACGATTCAACATTTCTGCATGCCAATGACCCACAACCCAAAACCATTTAATTCCTCTCCCGAAATATATAGCCAAACCATGGGAAGCCATCCCTTCCACTATTGAGTCCATCAGGCTTTCCCCTGTAGTGCCATATCTGTTCCCAAACATTTCAGGGTCTTGTATCGCAGAGACAGTTACGGTCGATTGATCGGCCGCGAATCCCTGAGTCACGTGGTACGGTTCCCAGGGACTATCTTCTTCATCCTCTCCGAAACAGACACTGTACTTGGTCAGAGAGCCCATACATCCCCGATCTAATACTCCAGGTCGCTGTTCAAATACGTTAATGAAAATTAACCTAATAGCCCTCCCGATTGTCGAGTTTGCCCTATATCCGGGGCTAAATAGATTATCAGTGCAATTCAAATCAATATTTTTTCGTATCGGTCCATTTACCAGTAACATAATTCCTGTAGAATTGGTAACAGCTGAAATTTCATGAATACAGTTTGGATCATGATCAAATAGAGCTTTCATAGCTGCCAATACTATAGGGAAATATTCAGGCAGACATCCGGCCATAACACAATTAGCCGCTGCTTGCTCAGCTGTTAACACTCTCCGCCTGACAGGAACTTCTCCCAACACATCTCCAGGTGACAACCCGACGTAATCGAGCATTTGATTGACTTTTTCAACAGTCGGCGGAGCAACAGGCATTCCATCAGTCCAACCTCTGCGGTAACACTCTTCTACAGGATCCTGTGAATAATCTAGATCATGAATAAGAGCTCGTGAATCTGAAGCCATAAACACCTCTTTCACTACCAATACGGAATGAATAATAAAAATTTAATACCACATGATTAGACAACTAGTATAAGCATGAAAATCCCAGCACACAAATACCGAGATAATTGCATGAAATCAACAGAATCTAGTATCTAAACACTTTTGCATTCTGAACCATATATTTATTTCTGGACAATTATTTCCTAGTGAAACGCAAAATAACCTTGTACACATAACGATATATGTAATACCATCAGCTTTTATTTCTACCGCGAGGAATTAAAATGGCTATCACCAACATAAATCAATTGTGCATAGACACAATACGAACACTAAGTATAGATGCTGTAGAAAGCGCTAAGTCAGGTCACCCTGGAGCGCCTATGGGATGCGCACCAATGGCATATATCCTATGGAGCAAATTCCTCAGTCAGAATCCGAACGATCCCAAATGGATCAATCGCGACCGATTCATATTATCTAACGGACACGCCTCAGCATTGCTATACAGCATCTTACACCTCACCGGGTATGATATCTCTATTGAGGACATTAAGAATTTCAGACAATGGGAAAGTAAAACACCTGGGCATCCCGAATACAATTTGTCTAGCGGTATAGAAATGACTACTGGACCGCTGGGTCAAGGCTTCGCGCATGGTATAGGAATGGCTATAGCTGAAAGATGGATGGCAGAACGATACAACCAGCCCAATTTTAATATCATAGACCACAATACCTATGCGATAGTATCGGACGGCGATCTCCAAGAGGGAGTCGCATCCGAAGCAGCTTCAATAGCAGGGACCTTACAACTAGGAAAAGTCATCTACCTCTACGATGACAACGACATATCGATTGAAGGCAATACAGACATCACTTTTGTTGAAGATGTAAAGAAAAGATTTGAAGCCTATGGATGGCATGTCGTAGGGCCAATAGACGGTATGGACACAGAAGATTTATCGGCGGCCATAGAAATTGCCAAGCAGAATGAAACAAAACCCAGTTTAATAATATGCCAAACTACAATAGGGTACGGAAGCCCTAACAAAGCCAACACTAGTGGAGTACACGGGGAACCATTAGGACCAGAAGAAACAAAGCTAACAAAAGCACAACTGGGATGGGAGTACGACACACCATTTACAATACCAACCGAAGTAGAATCCCATTTTGGTCTCATGCGTGATAAAGGCACACAATCCCAAAATAAATGGCTTCAACTCTTTGCCGAATACGAAAGCATTTATCCGGTTCAAGCCACGAACCTAAGATCCGAGATATTAGGAGAACTACCAACAGGGTGGGACCGAGGCTTAGACAGTTTATTCACCGATGCTAGCACCACTATGTCTACCAGAGATGCGGGAGGTAAAGTTATGAACGCTATCTCCCAGACTATTCCAATGCTGCTCGGCGGATCTGCCGATTTAGCACCCTCTACAAAAACCCTGCTCAACGACAAAGCTCACTTTAGTGCAGATAATTACGGCGGAAACAATTTCCATTTCGGCGTACGTGAGCACGCTATGGGTGCAATAGCCAATGGAATGGCACTACATGGAGGTACTATTCCCTACACGGCGACATTCTTACTCTTTTCTGACTATATGAGACCTCCAATGAGATTAGCAGCTATGATGGGCCTAAGAGTAATTTATATATTCACTCACGACTCTATCGGATTAGGCCAAGACGGACCAACCCATCAACCAATAGAGCAACTCCTATCACTACGCGCAATACCCAATATGGTGGTTTTGAGACCAGCAGATGCTACCGAAACTACTGAAGCATGGAAACTAGCCGTTTCTAGAACCGATGGACCGACCGTTATTGTTTTGAGCCGACAAAATTTGCCGATTCTGGACAGAGAGAAATTTGCTCCCTCAACAGGAGTCCAAAACGGTGCTTATATCTTGCACGATAGTCCCAGCCCAGCTAAAGCTATAATACTGTCTACCGGTTCCGAAATAGAAATAGCGATTGAAGCAGGAGAACTACTTGCATCAGAAGATATACCAGTAAGAATCGTATCTATGACATCTTGGGAATTATTTGACAAACAACCCTTAACTTACCAACAGGAAGTTTTGCCGCCACACCTTACAGCTCGTGTGTCAGTTGAAGCTGCAACTGATTTGGGATGGGAACGCTACACGACATCCGATGGAACTAGTATAGGCATTTCCAGATTTGGAGCATCAGCGCCTTCAGATGTTATTTATTCAAATCTAGGGTTAACTGCGCAGCAAGTCGCTAACGAGGTTAAAAAACTAATAAAGTAGTACTTATCTCGAACGATATATCCGACACAGATGATAAGATACTAAAAACTATATCCTCTTCAGAGTCAATTAGGAGGCAATATGCCTAATACAATCCAGTCGATTTATACCTTAGGCCAATCCGTGTGGTACGACAATATAAGCCGTGGCATGTTGAATTCAGGTGGATTAAAAGACCTAATAGACATCGGAGTTACCGGGTTAACTGCGAACCCAACGATTTTTGAAAAAGCCATCTCAAATAGTAATGATTATGATGATCAACTTTTCACTTTAGCTACCAATGGCAAAGATACAGCCCAGATCTATGACGGACTTGTAATAAGAGACATACAGGAAGCCGCTGATCTCCTCAGGCCAGTTTACGATAAAACTTACGGCATTGACGGCTATGCCTCACTAGAAGTTAGCCCACGCCTAGCTTATGACACTGAAGGGACTATATCGGAAGCCATTAATTATTTCGCTGCGCTAAACCGACCGAATGTAATGATCAAAGTTCCTGCCACGCCTGAAGGCATACCAGCTATACGAGCACTAATAGGTCAAGGAATAAACGTCAACGTGACCCTAATATTTTCTGTCGAAGTTTATAAAAACGTTCAACAGGCCTACTTGCTAGGGCTAGAAGATTTAGCTCAGACAACCGATGACTTATCAAGAGTAGCTTCTGTAGCATCATTTTTCGTCAGTAGAGTAGACACTGCTGTAGACGATTTACTATCGGTAAAAATTACGGCCGGAGACGATGGGTTACATGCATTACTAGGCAAAGCCGCTGTATCAAACGCTAAAATAGCTTACCATGAATTCCAAAAAGCTTTCGGATCGTCACAATTTAAGAATCTCGAAGAAAAAGGCGCAATGGTCCAAAGACCTCTCTGGGCTAGCACCGGCACTAAAAATCCTGAATACAGCGATGTAATGTACGTTGATTCACTAATCGGCAAGAACACTGTAAATACAATGCCTGACGCAACACTAGAAGCATTCCTAGACCACGGTAACGCTACAAACAAGGTTAACGTCGAATTAGAGCAAGCTGAACAAGCTGTTAAATCTATTATAGACGCAGGCATCTCACTGAGCTCCGTAACAGAAAAATTGTTGTCAGATGGGGTAAAGGCTTTTGCAGATTCATTCGAACTTCTATTACACAATATAGAAGGTAAGCGGACCCAATTGCTACAATCTCAATCAGGCGTAACTAATACGGGGTAACACCGATAAACGAATTCAAACACCCAGGAGCTCAATAATGGAAGTCGGCATGATAGGTCTGGGCCGCATGGGCAGCAATATGGCTCAGAGGCTATCCTCTGGGGGCCATAGTATAATTGCCTATGACAAAGCCACAGATGCCAGAGTTCGTATCAGTTCCTTAGATATATCTACAACGACATCAATCGCAGAATTAATTGAACAATTATCGCCACCTAGATGCATTTTTTCCATGTTGCCATCCGGGGAGCCAACAGAAAATATCATCTTGCAGCTAAAAGATGAGCTTACAAGCGGAGATACCGTATTGGATGGCGGTAATGCGAACTATAAAGACAGTATCAGAAGATACGGGTTATTGGCTAACCACGGAATACATTTTCTGGATGTTGGAATAAGCGGCGGAATATGGGGGCTAGACCATGGTTATTCGCTAATGGTTGGAGGAGATAAATCCACTTTTAGTCGTATTGAACCTATATTTCAAACGCTAGCTCCTACTCCAGATACGGGATACAGCTACGTAGGCAAAAGGGGGTCTGGCCATTTCGTCAAAATGATTCACAATGCGGTTGAATATGGAATGATGCAGGCCTACGCCGAAGGATTCGAATTACTAGAAGCAAAGACAGAATTTGATCTTGACTTGCAATCCATCGCGGAAACTTGGAGGTTTGGCAGTGTAGTTAGGTCATGGCTATTAGATTTAACGAACGAAGCGCTATCTGAAGACCCTAAATTATCTAGTCTAGAAGGATACGTTGAAGACAGCGGAGAAGGTCGTTGGGCTGTCCAAGAATCAGTAGACCTGGCGATCCCTGCACCTATTATTACTCTATCGCTTCTAGAACGCTTTAGATCAAGACAAGAAAATCCTTTTGGCCGAAGACTATTAGCCGCTCTCAGAAAACAGTTCGGAGGACACTCGATCAAACCTTCCCAATGAGAAGTAAATCGATTGATTTGAGACAAGAGCTAAA
Organism: Dehalococcoidia bacterium; assembly: GCA_027249445.1. Lineage (GTDB taxonomy): Bacteria > Chloroflexota > Dehalococcoidia > Lucifugimonadales > UBA3495 > UBA3495. The sequence continues at coordinate 6,333 of JAPNTN010000037.1, forward strand.
CATGAACTCAATAATCATAATTGTATTTGATGGACTCCAGCCCTCACAGATCGACAAGTATCTAACCCCCAATTTATTTGCGTTCAAAAATGAAGGGGTGTTTTTTACAAACCATCACCCAATATTCCCAAGTGTAACTAGAGCAAATGCAGCAAGCCTGGTAACAGGTAGATATCCCGGCGCTCACGGTTTAACCGGAAACACTCTAGTTGTGCCTGAATTTATGCCATACACTGTGATACCAGCACTAGAATCCCAACTAGAATCCATAAATCAAAAAACCGGACAAGTCCTACTTGCACCTACCATTGCAGATATCCTCGGAAGAGCAAACAAGAAATACATAGCTATAGGAACAGGTACCAGTGGAAACGCCTATATCCATAACCCGCGGGCATCACGATGTGGAGGGGCTACCATCCATCCTGACTTTACATTACCTAGAGACTTGAATGAATCCATCATAGATAAATTTGGTGAATGGCCAATAGAAGAAGTGCCAAATATCCCCCGACTGCGCCATTCAATTAAGGTAATGCAAAACTATATTCTAGAAGATATTCAACCCGAGGTAGCCCTATTATGGTCATCTGAACCTGACAAGTCTCAACATGCTTTTGGCGTGGGCTCTGAAATTTCTAATCGAGTATTACACGAAGCAGATAAAGAATTCGGTGTTTTTTGGGACTGGTTAAGAAGGTCTAATTCAAACCCCGATATCATGATAGTTTCTGACCATGGTTATTCCACGATACAAGAGGTTATAAACGTCAGAGAATTATTAGACCAGTCACAAATTTTGGACAAACATTATCCCAAGGATGTCTCAATAGCGGGTAACGGTGGTTCCGTTCTTTTTTATACTCAAGACCACGATCCGGACATGACAAAATCTATAGCTCATTGGCTAATGTCACAATATTGGTGTGGATCTCTAACAGCCTCAAAGAAAGTCGGTGATATATCAGGCACCCTGCCTAACAGCATAATAGGCCTTGAAGGTGATCGAGAACCGGACCTCACAATGTCTTTTCGTTGGGACAGTGAAAAGAACTTACATGGTTACCCTGGATTCGTTTATTCTACCAGCGGAGATACAGGTCTAGGTCAACACGGATCATTGAGTGCTCACGAAATGGCAAACGTTTTATTAGCAAATGGACCAAGTTTTAAAAATCAGACTACTATAGATAACCCTACTGGCAACATCGACATTGCACCTACCGTACTAAACATACTGGGTTTGACTACAAAAACAAAGTTCGATGGCAGGGTATTAGAAGAAGCTTTACTGGACGGCGTTAGCTCAGAGACGATATGTAGTGAGATGATAATACACTCAGCGGAACACAAGTTTGATGAAACCGTTTACCGCCAGATTATTAAACTCGATAGAGTAGGAAATTCAATCTACCCATTTCACGGAAATGGTTATCTAGGGCCCAGATAAATTCACATACCAAAAGGACAGTATCATTTATGAACAGTATTCATGCGCATGATGACGAAAAAGCTCCCGATCCAACCTTAGAACAGCTAAGTGCAAACGTATATGCTTACGTTCAATTGGACGGAAGTTGGGGATTGAACAATAGCGGCTTTATTGTAGGAGAAAACGGTATAACAGTTATAGACACATGCTTCACCGAAAAGCGCACCAAGGCATTTATTGAGTCTATAACTAAAGTTTCGAACCTCCCAATCCGAACTCTTGTAAATACTCACCAACACGGCGACCACACTAATGGCAATTACCAACTTCCAAATGCGACCATCATTGGTCATGAGCTATGCCGAAAAGAAATGTTAGAGATTAACGTTCCCACGGTGAATCCGAATCCCATGTATTCAGGAGTGGAATGGGGAAACCTTACACTGTCACCGCCATTTGTAACATTCGAAAACAATTTAACTTTATATTCTGATAACACAAAAATAGAATTGCACTATATGGGGCCGGCACACACTACAAACGACGTTATAGTATGGATACCTGAACAGAGTATTTTATTTTCGGGAGATTTATTATTCAATGGAGGGACTCCGTTCGTTATGATGGGATCAGTAGCAGGATCATTACGAGCCCTTACACAACTTAAATCGTTCCCCGCGGAAATAATTGTCCCTGGTCACGGAAGGATATGTAATTCTAAGATTATTGAAGACATGGAAAAATATTTACGCTTTATACAACATACCGCGAAAGACGGCTTTGCCAGCGGGCTGAGCCCTCTGGAAACCGCTTTATCTACCGATCTCGGACCATTCTCCGAATGGCATGACAAAGAGAGAATTGTCGGAAACCTTCATAGAGCGTATTCCGAGCTAAAAGGCGAAGA
>JAPNTN010000038.1:0-4135 GCA_027249445.1 Dehalococcoidia bacterium
CCGGGCCCACCCAGCCTCCATAACACCTCTTGAAAATCAGATGAAAGTTTCACAATTTGATCTAAATGCCGGAAAGAAATCAGAACCGTACCATCATCATTTATATGAATAGAATTCCCATGACTCCAATCTTGCACATCTGTATCGGCGTTACATCCTCCCCACATAAACTGTTTGGGAAGCGTCGAATCAGAATTAGGGAATGTCCGATCCATCGGCGAGATGTGATCAAAGATGTTCCACACTATTTTGGTGGACCCGTTACTTGGATCCCAAATCCCCAGCGTATCACCCTCTTGAGGCCTAGCATCTATACCATCACCCCAATCTTCTATTGCACGAGACAGGTACATCACGCGGCCATCTTGCATCAATTTCACTTCATGATGCATTGGACCCCTAGGAGGGCATATATCATCTAACCGGGCGACTTCTTCACCGAGAGGAGTAATTTCGGCTAAACCGTTTGCCACAACACCAAATCCACCATCTAGATACACTATGTTCCCGTCGTCTCGCTGATCCATCACATACGGTTCATGACCTTCTGGAGCCTCGTAATACCAAACTACATATCCAGCCGAATCCACGGCCACTAGCCCATAAAAACTCTTTTGCCTAAACTCCAAAAACGTTAGTGGATAAGACGATTGCCCATACAGCACATTGAATCTAGCATTATCTAGACCATCCGGAAGCGGTCCTGTGACAAAACTCTTTATATCAGACGCCACCCTATAACCCGAATCACTTATAGCTACTACTTGGTATTTGTAAACACTATTTGCGCGCAACCGCAATATGTTTACCGAGTATGAGATTCCAGAGATGGTAACCGGTTGGGATTGAAGTTTGGGGCCGTTATCATACCAATAATGCACCACCACACTCCCTGGCGATGAGAGTTCTCCGGAAACTTTCATCACAAGGGAATTTGTTTCGGATACCTGTGCTTCTGAATTAATCGGCCTTACGTGGGTGTGTTCCACAGATTCATATTCAGCGCCCGAAGGACTGCAGGATATACAGCAGACCAGAATCACCATTAACCTTAGGATTAGAACCCTAAGAACTTTTCCATTTACTCTAATACTGATCTCTCGTACTCCGATCGCATATGCGTATAGTTCAAAACTCTAGACGTCTAACCATATCGGTCCAGTAACGCTGAACTAAGAAGTATTTCGATACTCTAGTCAATTTGACTCCACATACCCGTCTATATAAAATCACTTTCAATCGGTCACTCCAGTTAACGTGGCTTTGGTTTCCAAATGAAGTAAGTCTATTTCTATAAAATAAACGCGAAGAGATTATATACACACGTATCCCCGATTATGCCACTTTCATTATTATTTTATTCAAAAACACTTGGCTCAGATCGTAAGACCCCTACGACGTTACTAATATTAGGGACACTACTCGTTGTCCTAATAGGACTCGCTCTCTGGATAGCATTTCCCAAATCATACGGCGTTTTTCCCCTTGACGACGCTTATATCCACTTAGTTTATATAGCGAACCTATCAGAAACGGGGACACTTTCATTCAACCTAGGAGAACTGAGTACAGGAACTTCAAGTCCACTCTGGGTAGTTATTAACACAGGATTAGTTGTCCTCGGAGTACCTCCTTATTGGTCAGTATTAGCCCTATCTCTGTTTATGTTCGTAGCCGTCTTAATATTGACCACTGTAATCTCTCGGCGGATAGCGCTATCCCTGAATTTTGGAGATCCGATTTCCTCAATCCTAGGCTTACTGGCAGGTCTGTTAATAGCGATAAACGGTAACATTATCTGGCTGTCGCTTAGTGGTATGGAAACGCTGATGTTTATAGCCTTAGGATTGCTCACAGTATTATCATACGAGAATTATAGGTATAAAATTCTTACGGGAATCCTATGTGGATTACTACTTCTAACGCATCCTTCAGGAATAGCACTAATAGCCGCGTTGCTAGTAGTTAGCCTAGCACGTGGAGAATGGAAGACTCCAGGCATAGGCCTTATAAGCACAACCCTAGTGATCCTGCCTTATTTGCTGTTTTCGTTGCTCGTTAACGGCGATATCTTGCCAACTACAGGAAGAGGTAAAGTACTAACATACGTTGATTCCGGTTTTGACATATCAGCGATGATGGCTTTCCTTAAAGCGTTCATACAGTACCAATCGTTTCTTCCTCAACACTATGTCCTACTAGCAGCAATACTGATATCTTTAGCAGTCTTTATGGGGGTACGGGTCCAAGGTAAGTCTATTGACGACTTGTGGAAGATCACCAAAACCCGAGCCGGTCGTATCTACTCACAACCATTTGATGGCAATCGAATCGCCCAAAGTATGTCTACATTCATAAAATCATCTACAATGGTAAACCAGAATCTACTGATGACCCTATTGATCTCTTGGGGAATAGCACACTTACTCATGTACGCTATTTCGTTCCGGATACTGTTACACCATACAAGGTATTTGTCCAACGAATACATCATATTAACAATACTAGGGGTCATCGCAATTGGATACCTGCACAAAAGCCTCACAAGGATACCTATCAGCGTAGGCCTGATACCCATAGCAGTAATCGCCTCCGCTATAACTTGCATAAATTGGAGCCACCTATACCACAATAACATCAGGCAGATTTCAGATGAATACATACAAATGGCGAGTTGGGTCTCAAGCAACACTCCGAAGAATGCCACCATTGCAGCCTTTGATGTCGGGATATTGAAATACATCAGCGGCCGCCACATTATTGACCTCGGCGGCATCATCTCAAGAGACGCACACGAATGCCTTGCATTAAGATCCTGTGGGCAGTTTCTCCATAACTCTGACGCAGATTACATAATGTACTCCAGGAATCCTGATGTAGATGTATACAATGGGATTTACAAAGCCGTCTATGAAGGCCCTATGCTACTAACCCAAAAACCTCTAGTACACTATAGTTATCCCCAGTATACTGCTCCCACTTTAACCCACTCCCATAGACTTGATATGTATGAAATAACTGGATGGTATCCCAAAACAAAGACAGGAGTGTTAGAAGCATTCAAATATGACGACGCTGGTTTCCAACCGCTAGGGAACACAGTTGATAACACCCTTGAACTGGTCGGATATATAATCGATTATCGTCAAATAGAGAAAATTCCGTATCATCCATTGTTTATAAATTTCACATTTTATTTCCGAACTCTAGAAAAACTGTCTCATCCTTATTGGGTACACATGCAAATCTTGAGCGAAGACCTTGAAACAGAATACCTTTATTCCAGGCATGTGCCGACGCACAATCTAGTATCTCCAGAATCATGGAGAATCGGAGAGATAATCAAAGATCACCATATCAGACCAATGCCAGAAGATCTGCCCGTGGGAGTCTATGCCATACGACTTACCATTTCACGAGACAAACAGCTTGAACCTGAGAAGCTGGAGTCTTACGAATGGATATCACTAGGCCGTATAGCCAATTATGAGAACCGTCTTAAACCAATTCCTGTGGGGATTGCAGATAACGGCAATTAAGTATTCAGCACTTGAGATAATCAAAGTACCTGATCTGTTGATGTTGATTTAGGTCAATGTAGAAAGCATAATATTTAAATAGATACCATCTCTCATTAAGTTGATACAACGACAAGGTATTGAGTCTCTAAACCAAGGTACATCTTGTATAAATTAATATTGATATCCCTAATTCTTCTCTCTTTAGTCTCATGTGCAGCACCAGAACCAACTAGATATGAATCAACGGGTAGCCCTCACCTGATTACTCCAGCAGTAGCGGAACCCACTACTACACCCAGTCCGGTCGTACCAAGCATCTCTCCAACCGAAAGTCCAGAACGAGACCCATTACCAGCGGGAGAGCTCTGGAATTGTGACGGACCTGACAATCAATTCAAATGCAGTGTGTCTACCAAAGCCATACCGAGCGAAATTGACAAGGCTTCTAATGAATGGCCACTTCCCAACAAAGACTACGCAGGCACACGAGAGGCAGTAGCGTCTGACATTTCATCGGCAAACATCAGCGATCTTGAAATAGCATGGACATTTCCGCTACCCGGAATGGGAATGTTCGGAGCCGCTGCAACCAATCCACTGATCATCGACTCAAA
>JAPNTN010000039.1:0-4344 GCA_027249445.1 Dehalococcoidia bacterium
GCAGAAACGTTTTCAGATAGATATCCCTCAAAGGCTTGGGCATCTGGCTTATCATCAAGGAAGTACAAATAAGACGACCCTTCAGGACCTCCATCAGGGAAATACCCGTGATAATAAGATTCCCAGTTACCTTCGTCGTCTTTTTTATGCCCTTCCCATGCACCTGAGGCTACTGTCGTATCTTTCAACATATGGTGATGAGCGGATATAATTATACTGTCTTGATTAGCTTCGACCATGGATTTCCACCACTCAAATGTTTCACCCGTTACAGCACCCGCTGGATATCCACCCCAATCTCCTCTTCCAACAGGAGGCGGAAGATCATTCCTATCACTCATCATTAGAAACAGAAGATTGCCTGCCCTAAACGAGTACCTCTCCCAAGAACCTTCAACTCCAAATCGCATATTATTTGGATCTACTTTTGAATATTCAGATGATTCCCCAGTGGGGTCTATCCATTTCCGAAACCACCATTGAGTGGGTTCCTCGTAATAGTGGGTTGCGTCATGATTTCCTGCCAAAGTGTAAATGTCTTCACGGTTATGTTTAGTAAGGGCCGAAAATTGTCTAACGATTTCCAATCCTTCCGAATCTTCCAGGTTTGTTCGTGTCCCAGAGAAATCTCCTAAATTGACTGCTATATCCCAATCAAAATCTCTCTCGGAATGTCTGATCGCATCGGCTAAGCTTTCTCTGCCTTCACGGATATCTGACCCTACATGAGCGCAGCTCATTGCCCAAATCCTAAATTGATTACTCATAATCTTCTCAAAACTAATTCAATAATAAATCTTATTTATATTGTAAGAGGCATGTATTTCTGTTTAGTAGCGGACTCCAACCGAGTTACTCCCCCGCTTCCGGCATTATAATGCTTGTATGAACCGGACTGCTATCATAATATCGGACAAAAATGGGACAACTTCTCGGGGTATTTTGCCCACTAATGAGCCTTCTTAGGGGGATACCCGGACAGAATAAACTTACACGATCCATAAAATACTGCTTGATTTTAACCAGCGTAGGACTCTGGAACTGGAAACGCCAGTGCGATTCTGTGATCCCCAGCCATTAATTTGAGCACAAAAACCCCTGGTTTTGGCGTTTTGCCGGCCATTAAGTAGACTTTGTGTATTTGCTCGTTCATCGAGCCTCAGAAATTATAGACATGATGTTCAGTAAGATAGTGAACATCCAAAATGGTCCTAGAAAATGGTCCTAGTATGTATATGCCCCATCCGATATCCCCGTCGCCTCCCGAATTTGTTAATTCTCCAAACATGTCTGGGATAACAAATACTAGTACAACAAATAGATAAGCGAGTGTGGGAATAGCAAGTAAAGCAGCTCCTATTTTTCCTTTGACGAAATATGCCCCGCCTACGAGGGCGCCAACCGCAAGTACGATGACGAGAAAGTCCAGCCCTTCCCAAGCGAAAGCGACGTATATGTGAAATGCTACAATCACTGCGTTAGCTATTGCTGCGTTTCGAATGTCTGAAAGAAAATTCATTATTGTCATGTGCTTCCCCTACTTTTGATTCTACGTGTGCACATTATATTCGTTTAGTCTAGTGCGATTCGTATTTAATTAGTTATCGACCCTGAGACTACCTACCACATTAAGAGGTGTGGTTACGTCCAACCGGATCAGTTGCCTGACATTTTAGTTAGCAGTAATATGGCCGCATTATGAATAATATTACAAGCTTTCGAACTCTGTTGCTTTCCAAGAACTTCAATGGGACTCGATGAACAAGAACGCTGTAGAATAACCAGGATATGTTGATTAGGAAGGCCTTGACTGACTAATCAACACTATTGGGGGGGTGTTTCAACGATTCGAACGGCCCATACAGCTACAATTGACAATAGCGCGAGTATAGATGCTATCCAGTAAGCTAGCTCATAGTTCCCGTTTATGTCGAATAGTAATCCTGTTAGTACTCCTCCTGCTGCTGTGCCGAGATTTCGCCCTGCTTGTACAACGCCCATAACAGAACCCAATATATTGGATGGATAAACGTCTGCAGCCTTTGCACCAATAATCAATCCGCTTACACCATCACTCAAACCGTTTAAGGCTACAAATATTATTAAGACCCACAGATTCGCTCCTCCAGCAAACAGTAAGACAACTAATATCGCTGCAAACGTCATACCCATGCCTATAGAGAACACCAGCTCTCTTCCGATCTTATCTGACAGTATGCCAAATGCTGGCCTTGCTACTATTCCGAATAAGCCTGCGACACCAATGGCGGCAGCAGATTGCATTTCGCCGTAGCCAGCCAGAACGAAGAACGCGATTATGTGCAAGTTTGTCATTTGATTCGAAATAGATGCCGTTGCTCGAGCCAATAGCAACATCCATACTGCTGGTTCCTTTAAGGCGTTAAACCGGTAGGCATCGTTCGATATGTCTTTTGATTGACCGGGTGTATCTATAGGTGACTGTGAAGTTTCATCAGGGGTATTAATTGCGGCCGCATTTTCAGGATCATCTGACTTTGCGCCCACATTAGGAGGGCGCCTTTGTAGTAAAAAGTTCAAGGGTGCGGCTATTAGGAAAAACAATATACCAAAAACTCGAAATCCTGCTCTCCATCCATAATTAGTGATGACTAGTTGCAGTAAGGGAGGCGTTATAGCCTGGCCCGCCGCAGTCCCAGAATCAGCAATTCCGAGAATAACCCCCTTTGACTTAGGGAACCAGGGAGCTAAGATGGCGATAGTTGAGAAGGAGCCGATAGAAGTGTGACCTATTGCAGATATCAGGCTATAAAATATAAATAGCTGCCACATATGGCTTGCCAGACTGCTGGCCCACCATCCGACCAGAATGACTATGCCTGCTAAGAGAAACATGTATTTCGGACCTATAACATCGAGGATTTTCCCAAGTATAGGAGCAGCTAACCCCCCGAAAACTCCGGAAGCGGAAAAAATAGCAGCTGTCATAGCCGCGCTTCCTCCGAATCCTTGCCGTAGAGCTGGTAGGAATACAGGCTGGCTTCTTGTAATGCCACCCTCTACGATCAAATTCCCAAAAGATAGGCCTAAAATTACCCAACCGTAATTTCTCTTAGGTTTTGTGCTTTCCTGTTTTGTACTTTCGGGTTGATCCATAGATTATCCTAGTAATGTGGAGAAACGATATGATTGAGCACGGTGCATAGATTTATTAGCTTTCCCAGTGGCCTCTGTTTTTTCTAGCGGCAATGTTATCGTTTACTGGTAACACTTCGCATTTACCTATTAACATCATACCTCTTAACAGTTGGCACACCTCAGAGAAATCAGATGATTCGACTATTGCGAATGCTTTATGAGATGGTTGGTGGGCCCAAACTCCTAAAACTTTTACCTCATCGTTGCCTTCTAACCATTTTTGTGCAATACGTACGGCTTCGCCTCCCATACCTTCCTCTCTACCAGGGCATGTCTCATGATCGTGTTGGGCAGTTACGTGAAATAACATAACAATCTCCTAAAATAAAGTTGCATCTAGGTAGATAACATAGGTCCCTGCACCGTGCTGTGGCTCATATATAACATAAGAATGAAAAGATAACTATTATAAATTTGAAATATGCAATATCGCATTGCTGAATATGGATCACTTATCGTTAGTAACATTACCTAGCTTATATAGTGGGTGGCTATGTCACGCTGAGGTCAGTCCGAAAGAGGATCAGACCTTTTGTATGGGTAAGAACTACTAGTATGACGAGAATATAGTTACAGGAAAATTAACAACCGTAGCGGTGTTAAACAATACCTACCTAATCCTTGCTGATATATAGTGTAGCTGACTCTGGAACTGGAACCGCTTGCCATTACCAGATTGCGTGCGAAATCGGCTCGTTTTTAACAGACTAGATTGACTGGTGTTTAGCGTAATTCTTAAGGAACAACATTTAGAAATATGCTGAACCCAAGATCTCGAATACAGTCCGGTGGGAATAATGTATTATATGGGCCATCTTGTGATGTGCTTGCTTGGGAATCTATAATACGTATGCCTGATACTGTCCATGGACCTTCTCGTCCTTCCAGTCCCATCCAATCCATGCCCCATGTTGATTTATAAACACCATCTTTTGAATTTCCACTTACGGGATTGCCATAGCCGTTTATTAAATCTTCATTTATAAACGATATAAAATAATCTCCTTGGGGGCTAACGAACTCAGTTTCGATCTGATTTATACCTCTGCCATTTGTTCTTAGGCTATGTGTTAGTTCGATGTCTTCTGGAGAACTTGATCTGATTGTGTTTGGGGTGAACCAGAAATCGAGCAAAGATATTTCAGATCCTGGTGTACATGAATCTGG
>JAPNTN010000040.1:0-4675 GCA_027249445.1 Dehalococcoidia bacterium
GGATACAGTTTTTCAGCAAGCGAGAAATGGAAAAGTGGGAAAGTGAAAACTGGCACACAATATTCAACTTGCCAACCAGACAAACTGGCTTCACGCATAACCCGGACCAAATATCCTCGTTCCCACGCATAGATATTAATACCTTAATGGAGTACCGAAAATCGGTACGCGGTTCCACATCAGAGTTCATAGACAAATTACAAGAAGACGACTTTAACAGAAATCCATGGTCAGATAAGCCTGATATGTGGTGGCACAGCTTCTCAATAAGTAACATGTTACAGCAATTATTAGGAGAGCTTTACCAGCACATAGGACAGCTAGCTTACATCAAAGGATTAAGACAAGGCTTCATTTCTATACCGGAAGATTATGCGACTCCACAGATGAAATACCGACAATAATTTCATCTTCGGCACCCATGCACCATAATTCCTCCATATCTTGATAAAATAATCTCTAGAACAAAATTCAATCAATAAATTACACTACATTCAGGTTTCTAATAGAAACTGAAATACTGAGACAAAGAGCCTAAGGATGTGTTTGGAGATGGGTGGAAGAAAGCCAACTGTGTCATTATGTATCTATGCTATGACAGTATTGTCGCTAGTAATTGTTTCGTGTACGGACGAGGGAATAAATACTCAGTCTGAAGATAGATTATCAATTCGCGACATCACACCCACCAGTCAAACGCGCGAAGCTCCGCAGTCGCCAATAGCACGACCCACACAACCACCTACAGCCACACCTATGCCTATTGAGCGTCCATATCTCAACCCAATTCTGGGAGGCGTTTTGACCGTAGCGTCAGTTGCCGATATACCTCATAGAGACATACATCAAGAAAGCCAATATGCACTTGCGTCCTTAGGGCCCGGTATATCTTACAGCCGACTTACAAAAGTCGAAACTGGTCAAAATATTGAGAAACATTCTCTAGCTATAATATGTGATTTATGTAAAACATGGACTATGAAAGATGACTTTTCATACGAATTTCACATCAGAGATGATGTATACTGGCACCCTAGTCGCGATATGCGAAAACGTCGGCTGTCAGCTGCCGATTTAGAATACAGTTACAATAGAATTATGTCTGAGGAATGGGCTAAATCAAGCTTGTACCAAGACAAAGGTATTGAACAGTTCACTTCCCCATCAGAATACATTCTCAATGTGAAGACCAGATTTCTGGATAATGATGCCTTACTATCATTAGCCGACGCGAGCAGTAAGATAGTGGCTCATGAAATCGTTGATAAGTACGGGGACTTAAAAAACAGCCCTGTGGTTGGGACCGGTCCGTGGCTATGGGAGAGCACATCGAGTGGAGTTGGATCAGAATTTGAAGCGAATCCTGACTATTTTGAGCCAGGCATACCATATCTAGATCACTTAGTCATCAAAAGCCTACCTAACAATGATTCGACACAAGATGGCTGGCAAAAACATGCAGCAGCCCTAGAATCAGGGTTAGTAGACATGATAATGATGAATGCTCTGGAAATGAACCAGTGGGATCCTAATCTCCAAGCATATAAAGTATATCAATCTAATAATGCAACAAAAAAAATCGCTTTAGGGATCAACGTGCAGTCAGAACCTCTAAATGACCTTGCCATCCGCACTGCAATTTTGAAAGCTCTCGACCCATGGGATTATATGGATATTGTTTGGAACGGAACAGGATCATCTAATATAGGAATTCCTATATACTCTCCCAATTACGGCATAAGCGAAACTGAAATCAGGACGGAGTATTTTGCAAACCCAGGTCAAGCACGTGACTTAATCAAAGACCTCCCAACCGATTTCCCATCAGAGATATCATTAACTGTAGCTGACTTCGATGACGACCACCTACAATTAGCTCTTCGCATCTCAGAAGATCTTACAGATGTAGGCTTTAATATAGAAACACGGTCCATACATCCGTCTCAATATTGGGAACAGCTTTTAAACCCACTAAAAACTTATCAACTGATATTAGGATCGTTACCACCTATCCAAACCACGAACAGCTTTTTAACCGGAGTACTGCACAGCAGAGGTCTATTTAACATTTCTGATCATAGGGATGGCACATTAGATTTAATGATCGAACAGCAAATATCCGAACTTAGCGAGGAAATCCGTATTCAAAGATTATCTGATATTGAGAAGCACATACTGGAGAATCGATACATGTTTACACCCATAAACGCTCCATCGTACTGGATATATGCTGATACCATTGAAAACTTCTACCCTACTAATGCTATCGGTGAATACAATCATTGGGCTCATGTCTGGATAGATAACTGATACAAATGCTCTGATTCAGCAGAAGCTAACCAGAAAGGTATATTTTTATAGCGTCACGCATTGCAACCCAAGGCAACATGACACACTTAATGCGTACGGGATACTTTCTAATCGTACGTAAGGCAAATATTTCCCGGGAAATCTCAGTAGATGTGTTCAACTCAGAGGTCTCCATCAAATACTTGAAATGCTCGAAAAGAGATAATACATCAGTTAATTTCTGACCTAGCACAAGTGTGCTCATAATCGACGCAGATGCTTGCAATATCGAACAGCCTTGGGCACCTACACAAATACAAGAGATCTGACTATCGTCATTGATCTCAATATTAATATTGACCTCATCACCACAAAATGGGTTCCAATCATGATGTTCGATATCGGATCTGTTTATTGGATTTCTATTACGCGGGTTCCGATAATGATCCATGATAAGATCATCGTAGATACTATCAAATTGTAGTTTAGAGTCGTTAAACATCATCAGGCTTTACTAAGAACTAGAATCAACACGTCATCTATTCAGATAAATACGGCCATTATTTACTCTGTACTTACAGATCCTGATTCCCCTTCTACAGCCTCTTTCAGAGCATGCCACGCCAAGATTGCGCATTTGATCCGGGCTGGATAATTAGCCACGCCTGAAAGCAATTCCAAGTCCTCCAACAAATCGTAATCAACGTCTTTGTCTGGTTCTGTCACCATCGTGTGAAATGCATCGAATACCGAAACCGCCTCCAACGTAGTCTTACCCTTGACTCGCTCAGTTAGCATCGACGTAGAAGCCTTAGAAATAGCACATCCTGAACCCTGAAATCCAATATCAACGATAGTATCGCCTTCTAATTTAAGTTGTAGAGTGTATTGATCGCCACATAGAGGGTTATAACCCTCTACACTCACCGTAGCATCTGTAAGAGTACGATAATTCCTAGGTTTACTATTATGCTCTAATAGTATTTCTTGATACAAATAACTCAAGTCTGACATAACAAATCCAAAAATCTCTATAAATTGACCCGGTACGCCCTGAGAATATTACTCCATTGATACTTAGTAAATCTAACTAAATATTTCGAGCACTTTATCTATACCGGCAGCGAGAATATCGATTTCCTCTTTCGTATTATAGAATGACATAGATGCCCGTGCAGTAGCCGGTATACCATAACGTTCCATAACCGGCTGTGCACAATGATGCCCAGTCCTTATAGCTATCCCCTCTGCGTCCAAGATGGTCCCTATATCATGAGGATGTATATCACCGAGCGTAAAAGACAATACCGCACCCTTACGTGGCGAAGTCCCAATAATGCGCAAACCATCAATTTGCTCCAACTTGGAAGTTCCATAAGCAGTAAGTTCAGACTCATACGAATTGATCTCATCAAGCCCGACATCATTCACATAATCTATTGCCACACCCAGTCCGATAGCACCAGCAATATCAGGAGTACCAGCCTCAAATTTATGCGGAAGTACATTAAAAATTGTCTTGTCAAAAGTCACTGACTTTATCATCTCTCCCCCAGACTGATACGGAATCATATTATCAAGAATATCAGCCATTCCGTACAAGACGCCAATACCGGTGGGGCCGTACAACTTATGCCCCGAGAAAGCAAAGAAGTCGCACCCTATATCTTGTACATCAACCTTCATGTGTGGAGCAGATTGGGCGCCGTCGATTAGAACCACAGCACCAAAGGAGTGCGCCATTTCAGTTACTTCTTTTACAGGGTTAATTGTACCTAAGGCGTTTGACTGATGTACTATAGATACCAGTTTTGTCTTATTTGAGAGCATAGACTCATACTGGTTGATATCCAATTCACCTGAATCGGTAATTGGTATTACTTTTAACACTGCTCCCTTTTGCTCACATAGCAACTGCCAGGGCACTATATTTGAATGATGCTCCATCCCGCTTATGATTATCTCATCACCAGATTTTACGTTTTGCGAACCAAAGGAATAAGCTACCAGGTTTATAGACTCTGTAGTTCCACGAGTGTAGACAATCTCCTGATCACTTTCGGCATTAATAAGGGCCCTAATTTTACTCCTAGCGGCCTCATAGTCATCAGTGGCCAGCTGACTCAGCGTGTGGACCCCTCTATGTACATTGGAGTTTACAGTCTGATAGTAATTGGAGAGAGAATCAATAACACATTGAGGCTTTTGGCTAGTAGCCGCATTATCAAGGTATACCAAGGGTTTCCCATTAACAGTCTGAGCTAAAATGGGAAAATCTTTTCTTATAGAGTCCACTTTAAATCTGTCGACCATATTACTGCACCTATCCAAATGCTAACGTTGCAGAAGGGATACACTCATCATAAATATTACTCAGAAACTCCCC
>JAPNTN010000041.1:0-6311 GCA_027249445.1 Dehalococcoidia bacterium
GGATAAGGTGTGGGTGTCGGATAAGGTGTTGGGTACGGCGTTGGTGTCGGATAGGGAGTATGTGTGGGATAAGGTGTTGGTGTCGGATAAGGTGTTGGGTACGGTGTTGGTGTCGGATAGGGAGTATAGGTTGGAAAAGCCGTCGGACTAGGATATTCCGTGTATTGATCTTCATATGACTCTTCTGGTATTAACTCTACGGTATTAGGTTCCGGGGTTGAGTTGTTTGCAAATGAATTTGATTGATTCGTGCGTAGCTCGGAGTCAGATGTTGTCATAGTCAATGTATCAGTTACAGTGCTTATTGGTTCAGTTACATCCAGTGAGTCAGTATTGTCGGAGTCGAGTTTATCTGCTGAGTTTATTGGAGCTAAAGTTACACCGATGCTTTGACTCCTGGTCATAGTTACTTGTGCCTGGTTTTTGTTTGTAGATTTTACTGGTCCGATCCATTCGGTAATTTCCCAACCTTCCTTTGGCATCAAATTAATCGTAACTACTTCACCGAAAAGAAAACTAAGATTGTCGTCGCTGAGTGGGGTGGGATTGAATAATGGTACGGCGGATTCAGGGGGCTCTATTACTAGCGAAAGTCTTGCCAATGGTTTTTGTTTTTGTGATATGGTTTCTGTAGTAGATTCTTGCGGTACGACTTCGGTTGTGCATCCTAGTGCCATAGCCAATAGAGTCACAACTATTGTGATCAACAGTAGGTTTTTTGGCTTGTTTCTGTGTCCATATTTATAATACATATGCTGGTATAACTAGTGGCAGCTCCTCTTAATAATGTAAATTACAATACCATGAAGCAGATACATGTGTCATATCTACAACTTATTGGATGGGATCGCATTTCAGTGACTCCATGGTATTACAACAAATGAAAAGCGAAGCTATTATGTAATATTTCAACCGTGAGATAATGTGTGGAACCTTTATCTAATTAGATAGAGGTTCCACACATTCCATATCAGATATGGAATGTATTTCAGCTATTTCCACTGCCATAATTCCCATGTTGCATTCCCTGCAGCATCTACGTCCCAGTCGTATACAACCGCGGCTCCGTTTAAGGAAGCGAGGGAAGGCGCTGATGTTTCAAAATAGACCATTCCTTTAAATGTAGTTCCGCCCTCTTCCGTAAAGCTCCCGATTCCGGTAGCTCTGAAAGTAGCCACTCCATCAGCTGCTATAACAACCCCAGCATTCGGGCATTCTCCATAAATAGTGCCATCACCCCTCATTTCAGCTGAATATGTAGCCATTATCTGAAATACATCTGCTCCTGCAAGCGTGCCTGATCCACTTATTGCGTGTACTTCAAACCTGGGATTAGTTCCATTAGCCGGTAGCGATATTGCGTTAGTAATTGCTGTAATAGATCCTATCTTTTCCGCTTGTGACATTGTGCGTCTCCTTAGGTGCTAATTTTTTGATCATGAGTATTAATGCCCAACTAACTATGCTATATGGCTAGAACGTGATATTCAAGTAAAGGTTATATATTGTGGCATTGGCCATAGGCAGTTTAGAAAAGCACAAGGAGTATAATGAGTTATATCTAGTCTTTAGTGATTATCAGCTAATCAAACCTTTGTTTAGTGTTTTGATCTTTGTAAATGTTTTAAGAAGTTTACATGAAGTCTTTAGTAGGTGTGTCTGTGAAAAATCAGTCTGAGGGCATGGAGCCGGCAAAAACAATATATGAAGCAATAGAGCGCACATTCAATATGTTTCCCTTTGAGGGTTATATCCGACCGGAATATGTCAAATCACAAGGCCCATATTCTAACATCGGCAATATTGTTCTTAAGTATTTACGTCGTGGTAGTAGCATTTTAGATTTCGGATGCGGCCCTTGTGACAAGACAGCGGTGTTGCAACACTTAGGGTTTCATTGTTCTGCATATGATGACTTTCAAGATGATTGGCATGTGATTGATGACAACAAGGAAAAAATTGTTTCATTTGCCAATGATTGCGGGATAGACCTTAAGATGGCAGGCGAAAGCGAAATATTGCCATTTGCAGAACAGTCCTTTGATATGGTTATGCTTCATGATGTTTTAGAACACTTGCACGATTCACCTAGGGATTTATTGGATGATCTCCTGGGTTTAGTGAAACCGGACGGCCTTATTTTTATCACTGTTCCAAATGCTGTTAACATACGTAAAAGGGTGAGCGTTTTATTAGGTAAAACAAATTTGCCAAGTTTCGAAAGCTATTATTGGTATCCTGGCCCTTGGCGAGGACATGTTAGAGAATATGTAAAAAGCGATTTATCATTACTTGCTGAATATCTTAATTGCGAAATCTTGGAACTCCACGGCTGTGATCATATGCTTCACAAGGTGCCTTCCGTTGCCAGAAATCTATATGTCCAAGTCACAAATGTTCGTAAAGGGGTTAAGGACACTTGGTTGCTTGTCGCTAGGAAAAGATCAAATTGGAAATCACATAAATCCATTACTAGTACGGAATTAAATGCAATTTTGGGAAAAAGCACGGGTTATCAATATGAGCACTAGTAGTTGATCCCCTGTTATCTCGTGATACTGTCATAGGATTGGGTTAACCCAAAAGCGCCGCCATTCTAGTCTAAAAATAGAGACGCTTTTGCCCGATATTTCCATGAAAGTACAACTGTATTATCCAGCGCTGCTCACAGTCTGATTGAGATCTCGGATAGCCTCAAAGGTCTCAGGGGTCGGTACTGTACCCATAGCAACGTGTTTCACTGTATCCCAAGAGCGGTTTACCTCTGCCATTACTTGCTCATCTGATTGGTCTATATCGATGGGTATTCCTATTTGAGCCCACGATGGGAGTCCAGTTACCCAGAATACCTCAGTTTGGTTTCCTTCAGGGTCTTGGAAATAACAACCGATAGCACTTGCATGAGTGACTATACGGTTCAATTGGTACCCTCGCTCGTTGATACGTTTCTTAAAATCTCGAAGGTCATTTAGTGAATCAACCCTCATGGATATCTGGTTAATCAAATGAGGATCATCTAAAGAGTTTCTTCCGTTCACCAGTGCTATTTCATGGTCGCAATTCTCTGGGTCGGCACTATAAAACGCGCCAGCAGGTCCGACTTTAGTCAAAGTCATTCCCATGAATGTACCGTAGAATTCCTTCATTAGTTCCAGATCATTCACATAAATTCCCACGTGTCCTAGGCCAGTAACTTTCGCTGTCATGTTTATCTCCTTATGTCTGTTTAAGATTTGAGATTAACTTAGGGTTGCGATTCCTTGGCTCGAATTCAATGCCTTAATCTAAGATAATTATGAAACTGATTGTCGGATTATATTGGACGTTACTGGTACTGTCTATGAATCATATTCTAACTGTGACTGATAATGTATATCAGGATATTGTGTTAATTCTAGAAAGCCAAATCAAACTGGTCAAATGTCTGCAGACGATCATTCAGATAGTACATTACTCGCTTTGGCATCAGATATATATTGTTGGACATCATCAGGTAAAAGGAACCGCTGCTTTTCAAGTTTCTGCGCAGCCTTTTTAACTGCCTCAATATACCCGTCATGATTTTCGTAACGTTCCTCTAGCGATAAGCGTGGATCATTAGCCGCGATGCGTTCGGACTTAGTGATTTTGAAAGGTATATATTGCCCTTCGGATTCCAATCCTTCATTTTCGCTATATTGGTCTCTGCGTAGGCCCCAGCCTGTTGTGGTAGCAATTGGTGCTTCGACTGGAGGTAGTCGTATTCCGGCCACTTCGTTTCCGTCATCATCTACTCTGGATACGAATATTGTGTATGCTGGTCGATCTTTAATCGATGGGGGGTATTTGGATAAGACTCCATTATCAAAATGGTCTCCAAAATCTAGAAGATACCGTGTGGTAATTAGTCCGTTGTAATTGACTTCTGGAATATTAGGCCAACCGAGAACCTCCTGAGGGACTATTCCTGTCTGGGATCCTGGGATAGTGACCGCTACGGCGGAATTTGTGGCTCGTCTAGGCACTTGGCTATCGGGTGGGGTAGTACCGTTGGTTACCCATTCGTCTAGTGCTATCAAAAGAGCTCTGTGGGCTGAGTAAGGCGCCACAGGATTGGTGTACTGTTGCCCTATGCTTTTATCGTTTATCTTGCCTACACCATGTGACAAGCCGGATAGTAGATAAAATCTGACGTTTGCGGGATCTTTTAGATCGTTACCCTGTGTATCAGTGTGTAATAAGGAAGATGCCTTAACCCAATATTCGTTTGAGGTGTTTACTTCAAATCTCTTGGTCTGCGTCTGGCTAGATATGCTCCTGAGGCTTTTCCCATCTGTTTTCCCGCTTAAGTGATCGGTCAATATTTGATGGGCAAATGGGAAGACAGCTTCCGGATATAAATGGTTTTGACGATTACGTTCAGTTCTTCCGGTCTGGGCAAACCTATAATTGATTTGATCGCCACTAGCTCCGCCGGTATGACTCAAAATGCCGTCAAAAATGGCTTGACCATCTCTGGATGCATTAAAGCCTAGCTTTTGGAAGTCATTCAAAACTCGAGATGGTTGGGATATGGAATAACTAAAAGTGTATTTAACATCTCTGGCTAGAGGATTTCCATCAATTTGTTGTGCGCTACGGAGAAAATGAACAAAATCCCGTGTGGCTGCCAATCCTATGCCGGCTACCACTGGGTTTATTGCCGTGTATGTAAACTCATATATGCAGCTTTGTTTAAAGCAGGTGCCGTTTGGTAAAAGTCTAATGGAATTTCTGTCTGAAGAAGTATATTCCCACTCTGTGTCTGGTATTACGGAGGCCTCGTCGGACAACCGATTCCTAACGGTAAGCTTGGCGTTTGATTTGGCTTCAGTAGAAGCTTGGTATGCAAGTCCATAGTTTGAACTGTTGTTGTTATCAAATACTATATACTCATACGATGGTCCAGTAATAGGATCCTTTCCATTGGTGGCTACTGGTACATTTATTTTCATGTCATTGAATCCGGTTGCCCCGCAATCCCAACCATTCG
Source organism: Dehalococcoidia bacterium (assembly GCA_027249445.1). Classification (GTDB taxonomy): domain Bacteria; phylum Chloroflexota; class Dehalococcoidia; order Lucifugimonadales; family UBA3495; genus UBA3495. Next base: position 5,012 of record JAPNTN010000041.1, read on the forward strand.
ATACTATGGTATATCCAAGATTCATTACGAAACCCGTCCCAGCATCCTTGGAGGTACATGGATTATTCGTTAGAACTGCATCATTAAGAAGTCCGACTCGCATTTGGCCACGGTTGTTGAAGTCAAATAAAACGCGGTGATTGCCCTTGCTTAGGTCTTTGGGCTTAAGAATAAATATGTCCATAGAGTATTCGACCATACCTTGTGCGTTTGTTGGAGCGAATTCTATGTCGGTGATTAGAGAGTTTTGCGGATCTTTCGGATCTATCTCTCCGTAAGCTATTCCGCGGATTTTTTCGTATTGGCCAACACTCCCAAAGCATCTACCTTCAAAAGCCACAGACTCCGATCTATCGGGATCAACAACTATATTTGTTATACCTGGCTTATTAACAGTGACAGTGGAAGCATCTGTAGAGGCAGTTTTATCAGCATTCATATCGGGTTTATCTCCGAGTTTAAGTATAGTTGAGCTGTATTAGGCCTGAGTAAATCATTTAGTTTATTGTTTGAGTTGGACTGTGATAACACGTGTCCAGAGAATTACTTTAACTTTCCTTGCAATCATACCATCAACATAACTTGTTACAGAAGAAGTAGGAGCCCTCTTTGGCGAGATGGGTATGTTATTCATCATCAACTGGTGTACATATGAGGGTAAAACGCTCACATACAAGATCTAATGTATACAGTTAACAAAGCTGTAGATGACACATGATTGTGAATGAATATGTCTATCTGCCCGGGTTGTAGAACATTTTTGTAAGCGTTAGTATGGCGGCAAATTATGTTCTCTGGAGATGTGTAATGTACATGGTTAGGAACGTCTGGAAATGCGAGCGGGGAAAAGTATCTGAGTGTTTGGAAGTTGTTAAAGAGGTACGTGATTCCTGGGCCAGGGATGGCAATAAAACAGGGAAAATATACACGGATTATACAGACCGAATGGACACCATTGCTTTTGAGATTGAAGTTGACAGCTTGGACGAGTACTTTAATAATCAGCGCAGTAATTATGATACGCTATCCCCTGAAACTGTAGAGTCTGTTAGGAAATTTAATGACAACACAGTGGAAGGGCACCGTCATATTTGGGAAGTCATACAGTGATGGGTCGCCTTGGGTAGGTGGTGGTATGGGTTAATACGGGCTTGTTGCTGGAATAAGAGAGGATTTAATGGATGTCGGATTGATGATGATCTGTTCTAGTTATGGTTGGGATCAAGGCTCAGACGCGGAGATGTGGGAAGAAGAGCTTAGACTCTGCGATGTAGCTGCGGAAGAAGGATTTGATTGTATT
>JAPNTN010000042.1:0-15405 GCA_027249445.1 Dehalococcoidia bacterium
GTAAGAGGGTGTGCGACCTTCGCATCTAACCCCGCTAGATCATTAGGACCCATCTGTGGATTTATCTGACCATCAGCAGCATCTCTAGTCTCAAGAACTACTTCTTCATCAACATCTACTTCTAGTATTGGTTCAATATCTGGGTGCCACCTATTATGCCCTGTAGCTGGCTCATCTTTCAGGCGTTTGGACCTATCAATATGAACACTCTTCATTTTTCCCTCACATTGGCTCCGAGGCCTTATCCATGAAACTTCTGATTAAATTAGTTCATTCCCAGATCACATAGACCAGTCATCTGGTAGATCAGGTGTTTTCATTGGCTTGATCATTATCTCAACCAAAGCCGACTGACCTTTTTCAGTTGATTCTATAGCCCTCTTGTACGCTGGAATTATCCCATCTGGAGTTTCAACCCTTTCCGCATAGGCCCCTAATCCTCTAGCAACTTCACTAAAATTACCGCCTAACTGCGCAATTTCAGGTGGAGTACCGGCCGGCTGATGCATACCCATCATGCCGCCACCAATACCCTGGTTATTGATTACTATGCTCAGTATTGGCAGCCCCATACGCACTGACGTTTCTATATCCATTCCAACCATTCCGAAGGACGCGTCACCCAACAAATGAACAACCAGCTTCTCAGGGCACCCCAATTTAGATCCTATTGCCGCACCTAGTGACCATCCCATTGGAGCCATTCCGCCCATAGCTACAAAACTCCTCGGACTCGACGAAACCCAGAAAGGGGTCATGTATCCGCGGCTACCGCCAGCGTCATGGATAGCTATGGTATTGTCCGGATCCACAACCTGCATCAAGTCATAGATAACTCTATATCCATTAGTTGGGGTAGATGAATCAGTGAACACTGGCATCCATTCTGAAATCCATTTATCCTTAGCTTCCTTTATTTCTCCAGATACTTCCGGTTTGATACCCCGTTCCTCGTTCCCAATTCTGTCCTTTACCGCATCAATCAAGTCTCGTAACGCTAATTTCGCATCAGCCAGAATAGGGACGTCGGCCTGATATATTTTATTTATATCTGTTTCATCTGCATTTATATGAATAAGTTTTACATGCTCTGGAATTGGCCTCCCATCAGTACCATTGGGTAAACGGAATGAATTTCCAACAGCCAGAACTACATCCGCTTTACGATTAACATGAAGAGCAGGACCCGACGCATACCTGCTCCGCGGGTATACTCCACCACCAACAGAAAGAGGATGGTTTTCTGGAAAAACACTCTTACCCAGAAGCGTAGTTGCTACCGGCATAGATAACAATTCAGCCAGTTCCCGTACTTCTTCAGAAGCCCCAGCCCAAAGAGCTCCGCCACCAGCATTAAGTATGGGATATTGAGCATTAACCAACAAATCAGCTGCTCTTTCTATACTCTGAACATCTGGAGATGATCTTGACCCAACACCTACTGGCCTGTACTGCAGACTCTCGTCAGACGCTTCTGCGTTCATAACATCCTGCGGCATCTCTATAACCACCGGTCCTGGGGAACCAGAGCGAAGAGCTGTAAATGCACGGCGCATTATGCCGGGTATCTCATCGGTACGTGTGAATGTACCTTTCCACTTAACTACGGTATCAAAAATACTGGATGATATTTCCTGCTGGTACTCTTTCCCAAGATTTCTCAGGGGATGCTGACCCATTAACAGCAGGACAGGAACATTATCTGCATAGCAACTGGCAATTGCGGTCAAAGTATTTGTCGCGCCAGGTCCTACCCCTGCCATCGCTACACCAACATTTCCAGTAGCCCGCGCATACCCATCTGCAACTTCAACTCCGAGACGTTCATGTCTCGTAGCAAATGCCCTAATACTTGAAGACTCTCTTAAACCTTGCCATAAAGGAGCCAAGCCCCCACCTGAAAACCCTGTTATATACCGAATGCCTTCTTGCTCCAACGCCCTGATCACCGCATCTCCGCCGCGCATAATAAACTCCTTGCGTTATGTCAACTGGATAGAGTACATAACAATTTGTGGCTTTCTGAACGGATTCTATTCCTTAGGATACCCATGGTCAACGTCACCGACTCGGCCTTACAAGCACAACTACAGCACTTAAGGCTTTGGGTATCCTATCTTGACCGAGCTAGACGACGAGGGTTATCATCCGTTGGCTACCCCGTACATGAAGAAACTACAAATCAGGAGTACTCTTAAATGGCTATATGGACTGACAGTCAACTCGCTTCAATCGATAAAATGCTGAATCCCAAATCAGTAGCGATAGTAGGGGCTACTCCTCGTATGCAATATGGCGGGCGAATGCTCAATGCCATGCTGAAAGCCAAGGACAACATAAGAATATATCCCGTAAATCCCAGATATGAAGAAATAATGGATACCAAGGCGTATCCGAGCATCAGCGATCTTCCTGAAAGCCCCGATCTCGTTGGGATAGTAGTCCCTTACAACCATGTATTGGATGTATTAAAGGAGAGTAAAGAGAAGGGCGCTAAATCAGCAATAGTAATATCTGCAGGTTTCTCAGAGCGCGGTGATGACGCCAGGCATGATTTACAAGGGGAACTAGGAGAATTTGCCCGCGAATCCGGAATAAGAATATGTGGCCCCAATTGCCTAGGACTAGCGAATGTCAGGGACAATATATGGGCCACTGCGTCTTCACGTGGAGCAGATGGTCTTACCGGTCCCATTGGACTCGTTTGCCAAAGCGGAGCTTCAGCTTTTGGTCCGTTTTTAACTCGAGCCGTCGAAGAAGGTATCGGACTAAGCCACATAATATCCACTGGAAACGAGGCTGATTTGGATTTCTGTGATTTTGCACGATATCTTCTTGATGATGACGGTGTCAGAGTTATTGCAGGTTTCATAGAGGGATTCAAAGATGGTCGAAAGTTCACTGAACTGGCCAAGCTGGCTGCCGAACGCGGAAAACCAATAGTATTAATAAAGATTGGTCGATCTGACCTGGGTACTAGAGCAGCCAGATCACATACTGCGGCACTTACAGGAGAAGATGCCGTATATGACGAAATTTTTTCCCAGTACGGTGTTACCAGGGTTCAAGACTACGACGAACTATTAGAAGTAGCACAATTGCTAGCTCAGCTACCAAAACCGCAAAGAAGCGGGATATCAGTAGTTTCACATTCGGGAGGGATCAGCTCCTTAACCGCTGATATGTGTGGCCAAGCTGGTCTTGATTTACCAGTCCTTACACAGAAAGCGGAAGACGGGATCAACGATATACTGAAGGGTTTTGGATGGGCAGCAAATCCATCTGACGTTACAGGATTCGCTAACAGTGACTCATTTCCTGACATAATGGGACATATGATCAACGAACCTGAAGTCGGAAACCTAGTAGTGGCGAGCGCAGGAGGAGATGCCCAAGCAGCACAGGTAATAGCGCTCAGAGACTCCAGTAGTAAAGGAATAGCATTCCTATGGACCGGCACAAGAGGCGCCACAGACGGTCTTAATAAGCTAAAAGAGGCTAACATTCCAGTATTCTACGTGCCTGACAAACTAGCCTTGGGATTGAAAACTCTTGTCGCCTATCACGAATGGCGAGACACCAGGCTAGCAGATGGATTCGGTGAAGCCAGCGATATGAATCGACGTCAGACTGAAAAGCTAGCGGAATTTAAGTCATTGGGAAGATCAACATTCACTGAATTCGAGAGTAAGCAGCTTATATCTGCATGGGGAGTTTCCACCACACAAGAATCAATCGCGACAACTGCCGATGAGGCGGCCCAGATGGCGGCTGGCATAGGATTTCCAGTTGCTATCAAAATTGACTCTCCTGATATTCTCCACAAAACCGAGGCGGGTGGTCTAAAACTTGGGATTAATAACGAAGAGGAAGCTAGAGCGGCATTTACCGAAGTGCTGGATAATGCGAAACAATACAATCCTAATGCCAAGATAAACGGAACACTGGTACAGGAGATGGTCTCAGGCGGCACAGAATTCATAGTCGGAGTGTCCTATGACTCTCAACTTGGTCCAATTCTTCTCTTTGGAACTGGTGGCGTGATGGTGGAAGTATACAATGACGTTGCCCTCAGACAATGTCCTATCACTCCTTCAGAAGCTCGGGGCATGATCAAGCAAGTAAGGGGGTCCAGATTGCTAGAAGGATTCAGGGGAGCTCCTAAAGGTGATATCGATGCTTTAGTCTCAACACTTGTTAATATTTCGAATCTTGCGGTGCACCTCGATGGTAATTTATCAGAATTAGATATAAATCCACTGATGGTTTTAAGTGAAGGAAACGGTGTTAAAGCAGCTGACGCACTAGTCGCATTCTAGTGTACAGGTAAGGACTCGCAGTAGACCATAAAGCGGACACATATCAATCAATCTGATTGAATGCTTCTCTGAACATATCTCTGATTTCAATTGGAGTGTGAGTAACCCTCGGGATTCCAGAAGATGACTCCTGACTACACTCAATCAACAATAATATCGGCCCCACAACGTTATGATATTCGTACAATGCGTGGTCTAGTTCTTCTATAGAATGGATTCTTTCAGATACATGATATCCGCCCGCGAGTGCTAATTCTGATATATCTACATCTGAGCTGATTGACGGCTGCCCTCCTGTGGATTCATAACACTGATTGTCTAAAATTATATGAGTCAAATTATTGGGGCTGCTAACTCCAATCAAGGGAATAGTTCCCAAACTCATCAGTGCGCTGCCATCACCTTCCAAAATAAATACCTTTTTCATGGGGTTTTGCAAACACAGTCCCAAACCTAGTGATGAGGCAAGACCCATGGAGCCGAGCATGTAGAAATTGGCTGGCCGATCAGCGTTATGAAAAAGCTCCCGGGATATCATACCTGTAGTACTTACAACCACGTCATTCTTATCTACAGATTCCATTATTTTGAGGATGGCATCAGACCTTTTAATCATTCGACTATACCACCCTTCATTATCAGGGCACCCGGAATGGACTCTATCTCCATTTGTACCAGCAACTCGTCAAGAGCGTTAGGAACATTATGTTCATCAGGAACTTTATACGGCATTCCAAGTAAATCAAAAAACTCTAGAGTCTTCCTGCCCATAATCTCATGTTCCGGAGCGTCGTTTGAATACCCTCTCCAGCCTACTATGATCAATGCGGGTATCTTGTACATCAAATTAAACGATGTAAGGGGATTAACGATATTCCCTATCCCTGAATTTTGCATTATCACCGCACCAACCTCATTCTTGAAATAAGCAGCGCTAACTATTCCAAGTGCCACGTCCTCTCTCACTGCATTCACATAATTTATATCAGGATCATCCAAAATGTGTTGAAATATATTGGTGAATGTGGAGTCGGGTACCCCCGCGCAAAATGTTATCCCACGTGCCTTAAGTATTTCCAAAAATTCAGAACTATTCATATTCGTAGCAAACCAACGAACTATAGATCGTTTTCTAATGTTCTACTCTCTACCCCTAGACTCGTACTGACTATCTAAATAATCCTCTTACGAACTTGTATATAGTATAATGCCAGCACCTTACATCTTGAGACACGGCATTTATCTTCAATGCTAGTGTCTTATATCAGTCTACATATTAATGAGATAAGGGCAAGTATTTCGCAATACCATCGAGCACTATTTCGCTTTAGTCTAGGAGCAGATCAGTGGCAAATCTATTAATAATAGAAGATCTAGCAGGCACAAATGAAGTTAAATTAACTCTTAATAGTGATACAAACACATCCCAGTCAGCCACTACAAGCTTTCAAATACCTTTGGAAACTACGGACAGAGATGAAATACACTGGTATTTCAGCCAGTATCTATCTGAGGCTTCTGACAATTCATCACAACGGGCTGAAGCAATCGAGGCTGGGTTACGAAATCTCGGAAGACTTTTATTCGAAAAATTACTGCAAGCCGAGACTAATGGCACATCCTTATACAAGTTGGCTACCGACGAAGGTCTAGAAAATTGTCGAGCGATTATCCGATCAGACAGGCCTGAATTCCTATCTATTCCATGGGAGTTGATTAACGAACCCGAACAGGGTTACTTGATCAGCAAGATGCCATCGATTGTAAGACAGCCGATAAATCACGTCGTAATCCCGTCTCCAACTGATTTACCAAATGACCAGCTCAACGTGCTAATGATAGCGCCAAGACCTCAGCTTGGTGACTACAGCCTATCAGGCGGACTGACGGCTGAGACTGCCCAGTCTCTCGAAGCCCTCCCAGTTCAGGCCGAGTTAGAATATTTGTATCCACCTACTTACGAAAACCTGAAAAGCACATTAACAAGTAAAGCTAACTACTACCATGTATTGCATATTGATGGTTCGATAGTTAGTTCTGACAATGACTCAATAGCGTTTGAACAAGTTGACGGATCCCAAGACTTGGTAGACATACAAGAACTAGCTAAATGTGTGAATACAGCTGGAATTCCAACAATAATAGCCAACTACGGGCCCGTTAGTCGCGAAAACCCCTGGCCAGGGCCACCTGCTATTTCACTGAAATTATCTGCTGCCGGCATTTCAAATATCATATCCCTGCCATATCCGATACAAAGTCCATCAGGAGAAAAATTTCTAAGAAAATTCTACACATCATTGTCAGAAGGGCTTGAAGTGTCACGATGCGTAGCCGAATCACGTGGATTATTGATGAACGATCCAAATCGGATCACATCTAATGGGAAACACATATTTTGGGACTGGATAACTCCCACAATTTACGAAAGCAATCTATATCAATCTATCGCTATTACCATCGACGAACCGGATCCACTAGGCCCCCCTGTATTGCAGCCACAACAGGCTATAGAGCAAGACTTACAATTGCCTGCTGCGGGCCAATATGGGTTGATAGGGCGGCAGCTCGAGGCATGTCGTATGGAAAGGCTAATAGACCAAAACAAAATAATCCTATTAGCTGGAAACACAGGAAGAGGCAAAACAGAGTTCGCTCTCAATCTGGGACGATGGTTCCAAAAAGTGGGGCGTCCGCAAAGACCTGGTGGCGTTTTCTACACTACGTTTGAAACTTCTCACCCCAGTGGTTTGGAACGAGTCATACATGAAATTGGGACCAGTATTGCTGACCTTGCTTTTGCTGATATGACTATCACGCAACAGAGAGACTGGGTCACCGAATATTTCCAAAGGACTCCATCATTATTGATATGGGATAACGTTGAAAATATATCCGGATTCCCCGCAGGATCTCCTGGCTTATTAGAGGAGCATGAATCGGCCGAATTAAACGAATTCCTATCTCAAATCACCAGTAGCGGAGCTACGAGTGTTTTATTAATCAGCAGGAGATCACATGAATCTTGGTTGAACATTGAACACGTGACGGAGCCATGGAACGGATTGAACACTGCTGAGAGTGTAGAGCTTGCAGGCCACATTATCGAGAAAAGCAGCGTAGACCCGAATAGAATCACCCCTGCAGTCTCCGAGCTTGTACAAGCCGTTTCAGGACACCCATTGGCATTACAAATAGCTCTTCCACTGCTCAAAGATGTGCCCTTATCAGTCTTGATAGCAGAATTGAAGCGTACCGAAGAGGAGCTTCCACCAAGTTCTGACGAAGAGGGTCGCGATAAATACTTTACAGCTGTAATGGAATACGCTTGGACGAAAATGTCCCACAGAAACAGAACCCATTTACCTTTCCTAAGCCTATTCCAACGTAGAGTAATGATGGACATTTTGAATCACATGACCCAAGAACAAGCATATAAGTCTGCTATGGGAGAACAACTCGGATGGGGGGCGTGTCGTACGCTACTAAGAACAGCACAATCCTCAGGTTTCCTTGATCCCGTTTCTCCCAGCGTATATCAAATACACCCTTCCCTGCCATGGTTTTACGGTAAAAAGCTTTCATTGCAACTCCAAGGTCATAACATACGAAATATGGAACAGGAATTCGTTCGTGTCTACGCTGACACAGCCGACTATTTTATGGAGTCCCTCTACGAAAACCAGGACTCCGGAGTCACAGCAATATTGGCTGAAGAGGGCAACTTAACCCAAGCCCTCGGTTTAGCCCTAGAGTCTGAACAATGGGATAATGCCCAACTCCTGGTTCAACCATTGGCACAGGTATACCACATGCAGAAGCGATTTGCTGAACTAAGAAGACTCAGAGGCCAGATTCTCGAGATAGTAGGACAGACGTCAGAGGAAGCTATAGCCAAGAACGCCGTTGAACTTTGGTTATACCTGCTAGGAACTGAAGCAAGCGAAGCGGTTGACTTACACGACTTAGAATACGCGGATAACTTAAATAATGAGCTCCTGCAATATTTGGAATCCCAGCCCGAAGGTGATTCAGACCCAAGGACAGCGGCTGTATACCACCAGTTCGGTCAAGTGGCCCGACAGAGATGGCAATTGGACGAAGCTGTTGAATGGTTCGAAAAATCTTTAGCGATAGTACAAGACAGTGAAGACCCTTCTGCGGCTTCCGATGATTTCTTCGCCCTAGCACAGGTCAAGCAGAATCAAAGGTATTATACAGAAGCAAAGGAACTCTACCAAAAGGCCCTAGACATACACCAGAGACTCCCAGATGAAGAATCAATGGTTAATGACTATCGGGCACTCGGTACCGTTTGCCAACTCAAGTTTGAATATGAAGAAGCTGCCAACTGGTTGAACAGAGCCAGAGCCATTGTAGAAGAACAACGAGATGAGGAAACAGCAATACTGATTTTCCACCAGATGGGGACAGTCGCACACGCCCAATACTTCTTCGACGACGCAATCAGTTGGTACCAACAGGCGTTACAACTTAGCGATAGATTGGGCAACCAGCATCAGATGGCCGTAGAATTTCATCATCTTGGATTACTACATCAAACACGTGGCATCGTCTACGAGGAAGCTGAAGAATGGTATCTAACAGCACTAGATCAATGGAACAAGATAGGTGACAGGAGATCAGCAGGAGACGAATGCCGACAGATCGGTGTCCTATTCCACGAACAGGAAAAATATGAAGAAGCGGACAAATGGTACAGGGAGGCGTCCGGAATATTCGAGGAAATCGCTGACGTACCTCGACTGGCCCGTACTTATGGACAACTAAGTATGATAGCTGAATCACAAGATAATATTACGGATGCACTAGAATGGGCAACTAGAACTTACGATCTCGCTGTAAATCACAACCTCTCCGTAATAATCCAGGTGAAGTCACATCTGAGCAGGCTCAGAGATACCTACGGGCATGAGAACTTTAACTCTTGGTGGTTAGATTTTACCGGTACGGAAGCACCGGAAGATTTGGACGTAGATACCAGCAAGATAATCTAACATATGAACTTTCATATACTTAGGAGTGTATATGGCCGTCACTAGACTAGAAATACACCAGCGACAGCCCTACGCAAACAAACAGTCTTTCGGAAATACGGGCACGTATGAACAAATCTTCGCTACGGCTTATTTCAATGTTGATCCTAACACCCAAGATAATAGCCAAATTACAGACATCGAATTAGCTGATACCGATTCAGATGGGCTAGTTTCGTTTTCAGCAGACGTTTGCATTCTCAAACCAATGGATATAAGCAAAGCCAACAATACTTTATATGTAGACGTTCCAAACAGGGGCAGAGATCGGTCACTCAATCTGCTTAATAGTTCCGACTCTGACCAACTATCTAACCCAGGTAATGGCTTTCTAATGAAGCAAGGTTACACGATAGCTTGGTGCGGCTGGCAACACGATGTTCCTAACAATAAGCATCTTATGAAATTATATGGGCCTACCGCCGATGTGTCAGGGAAAATTGCGATTACCATCCAGACAAATGCAATGAGCTACGTTGAACAGCTATCTGAGAGGGGGCATAAACCATACCCTACAACTGATACTTCGGACCATGATGCAACTTTGACTGTTCGAGAACACGACGAGTCAGAGCCATCAATAATTCCTCGCGCAGAATGGGACTTTGGGATTATAGACGGGGGCAATGTAACTGCAGACGACCGTCATATATATCTCAAACAGGGCTTTCACCCTGGCAAGATTTACCAGGTTATATATACAACATCCAAGCCACCTATATCTGGTTTAGGCCTATTAGCGACCAGAGATTTTGTATCTTTCCTAAGATATTCAGATTCGCCTTCTGGCAATCCATGCCCCGATTATCTAGAAAAAGCGATTGGCTTTGGTCAATCCCAAAGTGGAAGATTTCTACGTACACTTCTGTATCTGGGACTAAACTCTGATGAAGAGAACAGAATCATATTTGATGGCATAATTGCTCACGTTGCAGGAGCCAGACGTGGTGAATTCAATCAGAGATTTTCACAGCCATCAACAGCTGTTAAACACAGTAAAAGCAACCTATTCCCATTTACTGACATTATAGCGACACACCCATCAACGAACGTATCAGATTGCCTCTTATCAAGGCAAACTGCGAAAGGCAATGTTCCCAGGATATTTCTAATGAACTCTGCCTGTGAATACTGGTGGGCCCATGCATCTCTGACACACACAGACCTAACCGGCACTCAGGACGTAGAACCATCAAACAATGTCAGGATTTACAACTACGCAGGTACCCAACACGCATCAGGAACGTTCCCAGCTACTGATCGCGACGCAAATGGAGCTATTGGGCAACAACTGTTCAATTGGATCGATTATCGACCTGCGTTGAGAGCGTCACTATTAAATCTTCATACGTGGATCGAGCGTGATATTGAACCACCACCCAGTCAAATAGGTCGAATATCCGAAAATACACTGGACTCACTAGAATCAATACGGGATACATTCGAACAAATACCGACAGTTAATTTCCCTGAACACTTGAAACGCATCTCGGATATGTCATTTAATCCCCAAGAGCAACCAGCGGAGAATCTACCTAGTGACGTCGGTTCCCCTTACCCGATAAGAGTCCCATCAGTAGACCAGGACGGTAACGAAATCCCCGGCATCAGACTCCCAGATATCATGGTCCCTCTAGGGACTCACACAGGCTGGAATATCCGACATGCTGACACAGGTGGCTCCGGACAAGTAATGGGCACAACTGGATCAACAATTCCTTTCTGCACAACTAAGTCGCAACGAGCTAACACCGGAGATCCCAGAAAATCTATTGAGGAGAGATATTCTTCAATAGAAGATTATATTTCTAAAGTCAGGAGTTCTTGCGAAAAACTTATCAACGACCGCTTCCTGATTACTGAAGATATAGCCCCAATACTACAGGGAGCCAAGACCCGGTTCGAAAGTCTGATTAACAGATCCTAATCTTGCCGAGGATTTACGTGGAGATACAGAAATGAACATTGGAACGTCGATCCCACTCCCAGCTTACACGATAGACCCAGCGTTTATGGCCAAAAAGGCCGAGGACCTTGGATTTGAGTCGATTTGGTATGCGGAACACCCAGTACTGCCTGTCCAAAGTGCAAGCCAGTTTCCCAGTGGTGGACCCATACCAGAGTCATACGCACATTTTACTGATCCATATATCGCACTATCTAGAGCTTCCGGTGTGACAACTAATATAAAGCTTGGGACTGGTATAACTCTCGTCCCTGAAAGAAACCCCCTATTACTAGCAAAAGAGATAGCAACTCTGGACCGATTTAGCGGAGGACGGTTTCTGTTTGGGATAGGCGCAGGTTGGAATCGGGAAGAAACAGAACTAATGGGTGGTGATTTTGACCACAGATGGACCCAGGTCAGGGAATCTGTTGACGTTATGAAAGAGCTATGGACCAAGGATGAAGCAGAATTTCATGGTAAATACTACGATTTCCCCCCAGTAAAGTGTAACCCCAAGCCATTACAATCTCCCCATCCTCCAATCATATTAGGGGGGGCCTCCCGGAACGTACTCCGCAGAATAGCCACATGGGCAGATGGCTGGTTACCCTTAAGAATATCTCCAGAAGAACTAGAAACATCCCGAAAAATTCTGGATGCTCTGGCTGGAGAAATGGGAAGAGACCCTTCGGAAATTACAATCACAGCTTACGGACAGAATCCTGACAGGACCTTAATACGATCGCTGTTCGACGCCGGGGCTGATAGAGTGGTTGTTCGTCCGGAACATGTTGACACCGAATCAGAAATGGGACAGCAACTCGAGAACATAGCCAACGAAGTAATGAGATAATATCCAGAATTCCATTCAGAAACACTATAGTAAATTAAGAGGCTATTTATGGACCAGATAACAGATTTTTTAAGCACATACAGTTGCAATTTAACCTATGAAGATTTGGATCCTGAAGTTGTCCACCACATTAAACGAACAATTATTGATACACTAGGCTGCGCTGTAGGAGGCTATCTATCTGAGCCTGGTAAGATAGCCCGCCATATTGCTAACAACGTAACTAGTACACTTCCTTCCAGAATACTAGGCACCGAAAATTACAGTTCAATAGACATGGCTGGATTCGCCAACGGCGTAATGGTTCGATATCTTGACTGTAACGACTCATACTTCTCACCTGGAGGCGGGCATCCAAGCGATATGATACCCGCAGCCTTAGCTATGGGAGACCCGTTTAATGCAGATGGTAGGACTATAATCACCGCTACCGCACTAGCTTACGAAGTATTTTGTCGTATATCAGATCAAGTTCCCGACTCTCCATGGGACCAAGGGATATTTAGTGTAATCGGAGCTGCTTGTGCTGCAGGCAAGGTAATGGGCTTGGACAAAAACTATATGGCCAACGCTATATCACTAGCGGTTGTTCCAAACGTTCCCCTAAGAGTTACTCGCATGGGAGAACTTTCCATGTGGAAAGGGTGTGCATCAGCTAGTGCAACGAGATCTGGATTGTTCGCAGCTCAATTAGCCAGCGAAGGAATGACAGGACCATTTGAACCATTTGAAGGTAGAAAAGGGCTATGGGACTCTGCTCTAAATCGTGAAATATCCCTTGATGAATTTGGCGGTAGTAAACAGCCATTCAGAATCATGTCCAACACATTCAAATTCTATCCATCTCAAATACATACGCAGGCACCTATTGGTCTAGCCGCAGAATTGCACAAACAACTAGACGTAGCAGATATTAAATCCATCCATATAGATAGTTACCATGGAGCAGTAAGCAGCGCTTCCACAGAACCTGAAAAATGGGACCCAAAAACTCGGGAAACAGCTGATCACAGCATCCCATATTTAGTAGCAGTCGGTTTACAAGATGGCATGGTAAGCCCGGCAAGCTTTACAAACGAAAGAATCCAAGACCCTTCATTAAGAACCATTATCAATAAAATGACTATCGACGAAAACTCAGATTTTACAGCCAAATATCCTGATGAATATAACTGCAAAATAGAAGTGCAAACCTTGTCTGGAAAAACCTTTACCGCTGAGACGTCATTTCCCAAGGGGCATAAAAACAACCCACTGAGTGATAGTGAAATAAACGATAAGTTCAAACGTTTAGCTACCCCAACCATTACCGATGAACAATGCGATATGGCACTGGGCCTATTATGGGATCTGGAAAGTCTGGAATCCTTCGACGAAATATTTGATGCTCTTGTCGTATAATCACAAGTCTTTTGACACAAACATTCATCTTGGGCGGGATAAATTGCGGTGGTATACTAAGCATTGTCAGTAAATCTCTAGAAGACTACAAATACTGGAGATAAGGGAAAAACTATCAATGGCAATCGAGCTTAACAACGTTATAATATGCGAAATTTGCGGTGCTCAAATGCTTGAGAATCACTGCAAAATCCGTTGTACTAATTGCGGATACACAAGAGACTGTTCAGATCCGTAGTAAAAACCGGAAACAAACCAGTTCCGCCCACCTCAATAATCCTATCAACTAGTCCGACAACGACGTAAGGCAAGGAAGCTTTTGTCCCAGCCAACTAATGAGAATACCGCCCCTAGAGATACTCAACCCGAAGAACCGGATACCCATAGAACATGGCTAGGACTTCGCACATTTGAAGCGTTATCGTACAGGGATTACAGATACCTTTGGAGTTGCAATTTCTTAGTAAACGCCGCAGATTGGCTGCAAATCCTTACGGTCGGCTGGCTGATGCTCCGATTAACGGACGGAAACGCTCTACTAACCGGTACAGTAGTCGGTATAAGGACTTTACCAATCTTATTTATTGGTCCTTGGGCAGGGGTTCTGGCTGACCGAATAGACCGAAGGAAGCTTATGGCCAGTACACAAGGGATACTGGCTCTTACCGCAGTACTGTTTGCTATTTTGGTATCGGTTAGCGAAATTACTGAAACCGGCTCTACAGGGCCTCTAAAACCTTGGCATCTATTTCTATATGTGGCAGTAACCGGAGTACTTCACACAATCATACGCCCTCTTCGGCATGCGCTTGTTCCAAACGTCGTCCCAAGAATAGCTATGCCTAATGCTATGGCACTGCAGGCCACCACTAGAACAGCTACACGACTGATTGGTCCAGCACTAGGCGGAGTGCTTATAGAGGTGTTCGGAGGGTACAACTGGAACTTTTACCTTGAGTCTGCAGCATACATTGGAGCCTTAATCGCAATCTGGCCTCTTCGCACGCCGTATCGAACAAAATCGACCGCTAATGAATCAACCATGCTGCAGAATATGGGTGAAGGATTATCATATATCTGGAATCATAAAGTCATCCTGTACCTGATTGCAATAATGCTGATACCTAATCTGGTATTCCAACCTGTAGTATTTATATTACCTATCTTCGTTTCTGATATTCTGGGTAGTAGTGAAGGCATCGGAGGTATGCTTCTTTCGGTAATGGGGGTTGGTGGAGTTACCGCATCCATAATAGTTGCCACATATGGATTTAAACTGGGGACTGGCAAAACTATTATTTACGCTATGATCTTAGGCACAGCAAGTATATTAGTCATGTCTCAAGTCCCACTCTTACCAGTAACAATTGCCATGTTTTTAATAATGGGGTTCGCCCAGACTCATATTCGCATCGGCGATCCTACATTAGTCCAAACACTATCACCTGATGAACTCAGAGGACGTATATCGAGTTTCTACCAATTCGACAATGGATTCACACCGCTCGCGGTACTGCTTATAGGTGCTCTAGTTCAATTTACAAACGCTACGTTTGCACTGACCTTAGTATCAGCAGCCAGCCTAATCATATCGATAGCCACACTGATCTTTGCCAAACAAATCAAGAAATTAGATTAATCGACGAATTATTTTACGAAAGGCCACCATTCGGGGTAATTTCTTAGCTGAATATGCTTGAATAGCCTAGGGTGTAGACCTACTACTAGCTTTAAGGCCTCTAATATCGGTTCCCGTATAGAAAAGTGAGCCAAATCAGCGCTTCTCAATTTGAACAAATGA
Source organism: Dehalococcoidia bacterium (assembly GCA_027249445.1). GTDB lineage: Bacteria > Chloroflexota > Dehalococcoidia > Lucifugimonadales > UBA3495 > UBA3495. The sequence goes on from JAPNTN010000042.1 coordinate 15,380, forward strand.
TAGCATTCCCGCAGATTCATCTGAGC
>JAPNTN010000043.1:0-2664 GCA_027249445.1 Dehalococcoidia bacterium
GCAATAGACCGTTACTACGCTCCTCTGATTATCGGAGAGGATCCGTTTGATTATTCATACTTATGGGAAAAAATGTACCGAAAAACACTTGCTTGGGGGCGTAAAGGAATCGGCATGACTGCTATTAGTGCTGTCGACATAGCAATTTGGGATTTGATGGGCAAATTAGTAAACAAGCCAGTATTCAAATTACTCGGCGGTAGAACCAAAGAGAAGATTCCCGTGTACTACTCTAAGCTATATTCGAGAAGTATACCTGACATGCAAGCTGAAGCAGAAGAAGCCAAAAAGAATAACTATCAGGGTTATAAAACCAGATTCGGTTTCGGTCCAAAAGACGGAATGCATGGCATGCGAGAGAATATTAAACGGGTAGAGGCTATACGAGAGGTCATTGGCTACGACGTAGACCTCATGCTTGAAGCATACATGGGCTGGAACATAGATTATTCTCGTAGAATAATACCCAAATTAGAGAAGTTTGAACCTCGCTGGCTAGAAGAACCGGTGATCGCTGACGATATGCACGGGTATGCAGAGTTAAACCGCGGCCCTATCCCAATCTCAGGAGGAGAACATGAATATTCACTATTCGGATTTCGCCAATTACTCGATATGCAAGCAGTCAGCATCATTCAATACGACACCAACCGCGTAGGCGGAATAACTGCTGCACAGAAAATCAACGCACTAGCAGAAGCTTATCAAGTACCAGTAATCCCTCATGCAGGGCAAATGCACAATTACCATATGACTATGTCCAACTCTAATTGCCCCATCTCTGAATATTTCCCTGTCTATGATGTAGAGATTGGAAACGAGCTTTTCTACTATATATTTGAGGGGGATCCAGATGCCGTTAACGGCTATTTGCAACTAGAAGAGGACATCAAGGGTCTTGGTATCAGCATATCTGAGAAACACCTGGATAATTTTGAGATTATTGAATAATCGAACTTTTACAGGTACTGACAGGTTATTACAAAAACCAACGTAAGAATTGCGAATACAGACCATCCCAACGCACTTCGATCAGAACGACGTTTCAACCTAGCTATTGGACCTAGGCAATCATTACAAAACTGCGTACTGAATTCAGTTACGACGGATCCACATTGAAGACAAAATTTATTATTGCTCATAAACTATAAGTTGCAAATATATCCCTAGCTGCGATCCGATCAGCTACAGATCCAAAGTTCATAGAGTAGAATTTTGAATATCCTGCAGACTCTATCATTCGAAATACAGATTCAAAATCTATATTACCTTCTCCTGGATTCATATGTATTTCTTTATCTCCTAGATTGTCCGCCAGTCGTACCTCCCAAATCCGATCTACACCAAAGTGTTTAAAAAATCCTTCAATACCCTCGGGTACCAAATTAGCGTGATTTACAGTAAATGACCAAACTAAGTTTGGAGAATCAATAGCATTTAAATAAAAGGAAGTCTCCTCTATGGTATGCGCCATATAGTGTACTTCAGCGTCATCAGGCTCAAAATTAAGGTTTTCTAATAGAAGTATCTGGTTTTTTTGCTCTGCGTATTCAACAGTTCTCTTTAGTCTCTCCAACGCGGCATCTCTACGAGCGGTTACTTCGGTATTGAAATGATAACCAGCGTGGACTACCACCCCATACCCATCCAGCCTTGCAGACAAATCGATATTTGCTCGGAGATATTCATCCACCCCGTCGCTCACTACGGGTGAAAACTCCGCAACATTCACCGATGACAACGTATGCAAACAAAGTTCTATTTTCTTTGCAACTGCTTGGGTCTTTATATTTTCAACCCTCTTATCATCCCATAACCCTAAGTGATTGGGACCTATATCGGCATTGAAGTTTAAATAATGAATACCATGTATACCAGCTGTTTCAATCGCCTCTTCCAATTCTGTCGTCCCAGAGTCATACCCTATTCTATCTACCAACGTCACCATAATTTCTCCAATAACTCTTATAAAAACATATCCATTCTACAGATGCATTCTAACAATTCAAATTATGACTGCTTACTTTTAGGTTAATAATTCAAGAATTTTGCTTTAAGATATTTATAATATCAACATACGTTATACATTCTCTATAAAAAGAGGAATCAACCGCAATGGCATTATTTGAAAAATATCTTTCGGTATGGGTTGGACTGTGCATAGCATCAGGTGTTGGATTGGGCCTAGTTCTCCCATCTATATTTGAGACAATCGCAACTATTGAATACGCTAGCGTCAACCTCATAGTAGCTTTATTCATTTGGGTGATGATATACCCCATGATGATCAACGTAGATTTTGCGTCTATCAGAAACGTTGGAAAGAGACCCAAAGGATTATGTATAACCCTAGTAGTTAACTGGATAATAAAACCTTTTACCATGGCGGCACTAGGCATTCTATTCTTCGAATATATATTTGCGGGATTAGTAGATGCTCAAACCGGCAAAGAATATGTAGCCGGAATGATCTTACTAGGAATTGCTCCATGCACGGCTATGGTATTCGTTTGGAGCCAACTGGTTAAGGGAGATGCAAACTACACCCTGGTTCAAGTCTCAGTGAACGACATTATCATGATATTCGCCTTTGCTCCCCTAGCCGCCCTATTACTGGGCGTTACTAACATAGTCGTGCCATGGGAAACTTTACTCATCTCAGTC
>JAPNTN010000044.1:0-32360 GCA_027249445.1 Dehalococcoidia bacterium
TAACTGAGCCTGAGTTTTCTATAGCGGAAACTAAATTAGCGGTCCCTACTACGTTAGTGGACAACATATCAGAACCTCGAGCAGGAGTAATCGTAGACACGAGATTGATCACGAATTCAACACCTTGACATGCACTTACAATCGAGTTCTGGTCTCTAATATCCCCATAATATATTTCCACGGATCTATCAGAAAACACTCTCTCAGAACCTGGGGTGTGCACCAAGCATCTGACAGCATAGTTATGCTTTAGTAGCTCGCCAACTACACTGCGCCCTATGAAGCCTGTGGCACCAGTCACTAAAACAACCATTTAAATTATGCGCCCGTACATTCTCTGGTAATATCCCACATATTTCCGAAACAGTTCCACAATTTACCCTGACACTTATGTAACATACGTAAATTTTACAGCCCGTTAGTGTAATATTAGCATAGAGATCATTCCTAGAATTGCACTAAGGGGGAACATCATAGATAAAAAAAGCATTGAGCTTCATTTCGGGGCTAGTACTGTGTTGGGTGCGTCCGAAGTTACTGCAGAAGCTAGGTGGCTGGAAGATCTGGAGTTCGAATATATTGCTGCGGGGGAACATTTCATGAGAGGCCAGCCGCCCGGAGTTACACATGCAAGTTTACCCTTACTGGCTGTTGCAGCCGGGGCCACTGAAAAAATTCGACTATTAACTTCCATATTATTGACTCCATTTTATCATCCACTCATGTTAGCGAAACTTACAACTACCCTTGACCTTGCCTCGTCAGGCCGGCTAACTCTAGGCATAGGTGTAGGAGGCGAATTCCCAGCGGAATATCAAGCGGTCGGAATCGACGTCAAGAACCGAGGGCGAATAACGAATGAATGCCTATATTTGCTTCGGAAGTTGTGGAGCGGCACACCTGTAACATATCAAAGCAAATTCTTTGATTTGGAAAACGTCTCAATAAACCCGCCTCCGTATCAGACACCTAATCCTCCGATATGGGTAGCAGGTAGGCGAGATGCCGCAATGAAACGAGCTGTGAAGCATGGTGACGGATGGCTACCATACTTTTATAGCCCCGAAAGATACGCAGACAGTGTAAATAAGATCAAAGTTATAGCGGAGGATGAGTCCAAGTCGCTAGATCAATTCCAGTGGGGGATTTTCCCATATATCTCAATATATCCTACTGTCGACGAAGCTGCTAAGGTTGCAGCAGAAGCATTAGGAGGACGGTATCTGTATGGAGGGGATTTTATAGATATAGTAAAGAACTACTGCATACTCGGCCCGCCCAAAACATGCATAGAACGACTCAATGAATACGTAGAGGCAGGAGCCCGACACATAATTTTTAGTGTTGCATCACCAAGAGAAGACCGGGCTCGACATATTGAGACTATAGCCAATGAAATCATACCCGGTTTAAAAGAACTATACGATTAATTCACAAGTACCATATAGAGCCATGCGTACCTGAAATAATCTGTGTCAGTTTATGTTCCGTTTATGTAAAGCTATAGTGTATAATTTACCAACTAAGCCACTGTAAAGTTTTTTAAGAGTAAAAATAGAATTAAGAGGCAGTGCATGTCACAATCAAAAAGGGTAGTTCTAATCCAGCCAGCATCAGCTGGCGGTAATTTTGAATACATAGCGATCCCCAGACAAGGAATGCTGTTCCTATCTGGAGCCTTGGGGCAATGGGATGGGCAATACCAATATGAACGACAGATATGGTTCGAAGACAGAGTCGGACTCATTGATCCAGACAAAGACTTAGACGGCGTCGATATATTGCTAGTCACTGCCCTGATTAATGAGGCTCCGCGGGCGTACCAGCTAGCGGCGTTAGCCAAAGAATATCATCCTGACCTGATAACCATTGGTGGTGGCCCGCAAATGAGCCCGCTACCTGAAGAAGCTATCCGATTAGGGAAGTTTGATGTAATAGTTAACAGGGAAGGCGAAGACATAATTGGTCAATTGTGCGATGTTCTAATAGAGCACAAGAGTTCGTCTATGCTGGACTCCTATCTAGAAAATATATCTGGCATAAGCTACATGAGAGACGGTAATGTAATCCAAACTAAGCGTGTTGGCCTGGTAGCACCTGATTTCGTAGAATTGCCCGACTATTTATCTATTAAAGACCTAAGCCCTGATAATCCTATGGCAGGCGGAGTTTTAGAAACCGTCAGAGGCTGCACCGAAAACTGCTCTTACTGTCAGGTTATCCAGCAATTCCTAGGTTACCGATTAATCAATCGGGACACCGAGATCAAAAGACTTCACCAACTAGAACAGCTGGCATCTGATGGCCTAATACACTCAGGTCGAAACGGTAAGTTTAACGTATTCATATCCGACGACCTACATCCACCGCCGCTGAGAGCAGTTAAGTTCCGTAATGAGCGGCTAGAACGCCTTAAAAACTGGCACGGTCACACAGATAACATGAATCTGATATGTCAGGCTAGAGCAGAAATCGGGCAAGACCCCGATCTAGCCCAGTCTATGTACGATGCAAATATAAAGATGTTATACCTGGGTGTTGAATCAAATAACGCCCAAAATCTACTCGCAGTAGGCAAACGTCAAGAACCGGGCCAAATGGAAAGAGATTTAACCACTCTAAATGGGATGGGATTCTCCGTTGTGGCTATGACCATCATCGGACTGCCTTATGATACCGAAGAATCCATTATGAATCTCGCAGACTGGGTCACCCAAAATAGTCGATACCAAACGGCTAATCTACTCACTCCGCTACCGGCTACATCCAACTGGACAGATCTAAAGCCCTTGAACGAAAATGGTCATCTGCTAGAAGAGGGTGAAATACGTCCTTATCATCTGTATACCGGTAGGCAGTTCGTACATTATGACGAACGGTGGAGCATGGATGAAAGCCGTGAAATATTTGACAAATATACTGCCCGATTAACATCTATCGACACTCTATACGGCAGGATATTCCGTATTCTACGGTCATACCGTATGAGACTAGCAGCAAGCGGTAAAGATCTAGGAGACACAATTAGCTCTAGAATAGCCGAAGCCACTGAAACTCTAAAGCTTTGGTCTGATCCTATGAGTACTGTCGGCAAGGAACTGGGATACTCCGTGTCATCTCGGATAGCAGATCTTACTGAAACTTTACGATCAGTATCGCAACCCCTAGCTAACAGTCCAAAAGAACTGTCGGATACGATAGGCATACAGGTCCACGAACTGGCTGAGCATTTATCCAGTCTGGCAGATCCAGCAACTATAGACCGACAAGATATAGCCGGCAAAGTTACATCCAGTATTTCGAGTTTGTCAGACCTATTAAATCAGGTGTATGACACATCGACTAAGCCAAATCCAGCATCATGATGGTCGGGGTTCTGAGCTAAATAACCTATGAATCATACCCAACCTGTAGTGATAACTGGAATTGGGGCGATAAGCCCCGTTGGACTGGATATTGATACCAGTTGGCACCAGCTTATTGCTGGCCAATCTGGCATAGAGTTCATAACCGCTTTTGACACTACTGGCTTTGAAACCACTTTTGCAGGGGAAGTTAAGGGGTTCAATCCAGAGAATTATATGGAACGCAAAGACGCTCGGCGAATGGATCGGTTTGCTCAATTCGCTGTGGCTGCAGCTAAGGAAGCCTGCAAACAAGCTAACCTAGAAGTTTCAGCGTTAGACCCTTTTAGAACCGGAGTAGTAGTAGGTAGCGGCATTGGGGGCATAGTTACTCTATCACAACAACAAGAGATTTTAGCTGAGAGAGGACCCCGCAGGGTTACTCCTTTCCTAATACCGATGATGCTAGGAGATATGGCATCTGCCCAAGTCTCAATGGCCACTGGCGCCATGGGAGCTAATTTTTGCACAGTATCATCATGTTCTAGCGGAGCAGATGCACTTGGACAAGGCTGGGAAATGATACGTAGAGGGCAAGCCGATGTAGTCATAGCAGGCGGAAGTGAAGCTCCAATCTCACCGATAGCAGTAGCCGGTTTCAATGCCTGCAAAGCCTTATCTAGGTTCAATGATGATCCACATAAAGCAAGCAGACCTTTCGATAAAGATCGAGATGGCTTCGTCATGGCCGAAGGATCAGCAATGCTAGTACTAGAGAGCGCGGAGCATGCCGCTAACCGAGGCATAAAGCCACTTGCCGTATTAGCTGGTTACGGAGCAACATCGGATGCTCACCATTTGACCGAACCAAACCCTACGGGCCTAAGTGCCTCTAATGCAGTAAAAATGGCAATGAGCGCTGCACAAATTTGTCCAGCAGACATAGATTATTTGAACGCACATGGAACATCTACTCCTCTGAACGACAGACAAGAGACCAAAGCCATCAAACTCGCACTCGGCGAGGACGCCTATCGAGTCCCAATAAGCTCGACAAAATCTATGACCGGCCATCTATTAGGGGCTGGTGGAGCGCTCGAAGCTTGTGTATGCATCATGGCCATACAAAATGGAATTATCCCGCCCACGGCAAATCTCAATGAATCAGACGATGACTGTGATCTCAACTACACTCCCCTAAAATCCAAGGAGCTAGAAACCAACGTCTGTGTTAGTAATTCTTTCGGATTCGGAGGGCATAACTCCGTTCTAGTATTTACTAACCCGATTGTATAACCCAATCTTGATCAAGATCACGAACGCCTTACCAAACTAGCCTTATAAACTAATAACGGCACAGTAACTATTAGAATTGCCAAACACACAATCTGAGCTTCGTTCAAACCAAAGTACGTATTTGCCTCTATTCTGAGGAAGCTTATAAAGAATCTTCCTAGTGCGTATAGACTCAGCGCCAGCGCGAATACCATACCATCCGGTCTCAGCTTATCTTTAGCAAACCACAAAACAACTACTATGATCAGATCGAATATTAATTCATAGGCGACAGCTGGATGACTCGCAGGACGATTTATGGCAGGGCTGTCCGGATGAGTATAGATCACACCCCAGGGTAACGTAGTAAATCTCGCAAAATGCTCACCATTTATAACGTCTCCAATTCTACCAATCGCCATACCGAGAAGAAGACACGGAGCTACAAGATCAGCGAAACTACCAATGTGGGGCAACTGTATTGTCTGAGGTTTTCCCAAGAATTTGAAACACTTATCCCATACCGCTAGAAACCAATCCGAATTTCTGACCATAATATAGCCTGATCCACCCGCAAATCCTCCCAATACCGCACCGAGAATCGCTATACCGCCCTTCCAAACCATAAATATCGTTAAGGGGCAGTCTCCATAACCAGTAAAAGCCTTTCCACAGACTCCTCCGCTGTTCCAAAAGTCCACTACATGTAATATACGAGCTCCAACTATGCCCCCAATGATGCACCACATTGCTATAGATAGTATTGCATCTGAGCTCAGTCCTTGCCTTATCCCAAATTTATGGACCAAGTAAACAGCCACAGCCACACCAACAACCGTAAAAAATCCGTGCCACGAAAACAGGAATGGCCCCAGGCCAATTATATATGGATCAAATGGTATCGAAATGGTTCCCAAAACATTCATAATGTATCTCGCCTAAACTTTCTCATATGTAATTATTAGTACATTTGACTTGAAATTATAGCATGTACTAGTTTGGTCTCAGCCTCATAGAATGAGCAAATTTCGCTGACCTCTGTATATATACTAGTTGGCTTATCTATAGCAAACATTGCAGGCCCTGAACCACAAAGATGTAGCGATAAGCCTGTTTTTCCCTCGACAGAATCTTTCAAAATTTGGAGACCATCAAAGGTTTCAAAGGCAACTGTTTCAAAGACATTAAACATGTCGGCCTCAACAATCAACTCGTTCCGCAAATTATATATCAGTCTGTCCGTTACCATCCCATCGGTATAATGATCAGGCCTAATCTTTCCGTACATCTGCTTTGTCTTGTTAGCCATCGTAAGTTTAGGAAATACAAGTATGATAGGCGTACCATCTAGCCCCGGTGCCCTCGATATTAATTCTCCTCTACCTTCACCCAAAACTGTGGTTTCACACAATAGAGCCGGTATGTCAGAACCCACACTAGCGCCTATATCTGCCAAAACTCCCGATGCCAGATTTAGATTCCATAATTTGTTTAATGCCTTGATAGTCGCTGCAGCATCACTACTTCCGCCTCCCAGACCAAAGCCCACGGGAATATGTTTCTGCAATCTAATATATGCCCCCCGACCGCATCCAGTGTGTTCTAATAATTTATCAGCAACTCTCCTAACCAAATTAATATCATCAGATATAGTTTGGTCATCGCACTCGACAATCAACTGAGGACGTTCTTCAATTTCGATAACATCCGATAGATCTATACGCTGGATAACAGTTTTAATTTCATGAAAGTCATCGTTTCTACGGGCAAGAATCTCTAGGCTCAGGTTTATTTTCCCAGGTGCATGTATTTTCACTCGACTGTAGTCTCCATTATCAGATGCAAATTCACCCACTCGCTCAAACTTAATGTTTCAGCGCGGCGTGTTCCATCAATGTCGGCCTTATCTAAAGACGTCGCAACAATACCAGCATCTATACCCAAACCATGACTCAAAGAATTCTTAAGTTGTTTCCTGCGCGCGGAAAACCCCGCCCTAACTATAGAGAAAAACGTGTCCCGTTTTTCTCTAACAACATATGGTTCAGAACGCGGTTCAAGTGATACGACAGAGGACACTACCGACGGAGGAGGTCTGAAAGCTTTAGCTGGCACGTGACACACCAATCTAGAATCCGCATAACATTGGGTCGCTACTGACAGCATACTCATATTCCCGGGTTTAGCTACCATTGCCTTAGCCACTTCCCTTTGAACCATCACAACTAGTAGTTGAGGGGGATTTTCATCTTCCAAGAATCTCCGTATGATCGGTGTAGCCGCATAATAGGGTAGATTAGCAACAAGCTTATAATTTTGACTGTTTATAATTGCATCAATATTAAACTGTCTCGCATCAGCATTTACTACAGTTAGGTTCGAAGGCATTCCAAGTTTTTCAGGGAGTGTACCCGCTAAATCCTGATCTATTTCAATACAGATAACCTCCTGGGCTGAATCTACCAGTCTAGAAGTGAGTGATCCTCTCCCTGGCCCCACTTCAAGAATAATATCAGAACTGGAAATCTGAGCAGCTTTCATTATCCTATTCAGGTATGCTCCATCCACCAAGAAATGCTGACCTAATGATTTCCTAGGCGAACGCCGAATGTGAGAATTATTATTCAAATACCCTCTCTGGATAAAAGAGACCGTGCACCCTTCTTCGACTAAGTGTAATAGACATGTATCAAAACCGGAACTCAAACTAGGCACTCCCACGGCACCCATAGGATCTCATTTACCGTTGCTTCCTTCCGGACCTGGCGGGGTTCACAAGTCTATGCCGCGTGGGACCCGGTCGTCACCATCCCAATACCGACGCAGGGGTCTATCACATTGAGCCTCTGGAAGGGGATTACGCCCCGCTGTAGCGGATTGCGGGTACAGGGCACCGCTAACTCCCCGCCTAGCACGATCTCATGGCTAATGTTAGGTTAGGTCGATATAGGTGTCAATTACCCCATACAATGCTAGAATCTTTTTCATGGTAAATCATCCACCAATAACTAAGGCAATCATCCCAGCAGCAGGTCTTGGAAGCAGATTTTTGCCGGTTACAAAAGCAGTACCCAAAGAGATGCTCCCCATTCTAGACAAGCCCATGTTGCAATTTGTTATTGAAGAAGTCATTGAAGCAGGAATAGAGGAAATCATACTAGTCGTATCACCGGGAAAAGAATCTATATCGTCGTACTTCCGAGACAATACTGAATTAGAAAAGCACTTATCCTCGACAGATGGACACAAGTTAATTGAATTAGTTAAAAACATACCGACTGGAGACCAAGTATCTTATGTAGTCCAGGAAGAACCCTTAGGATTGGGCCATGCGGTGCTGACTGCACACGCTGCTATCGGAGACAACCCATTTGCCATAGTATTGCCAGACGATATCATCACAAACACACCAGGTGCACTTAGACAAATGATAGATATTTATAATGCCTACGGCAGTGGGGTCATTGCGGTTGAAGCAGTGCCTTGGGAATCCGTTGATAATTACGGTGTAATATCTGGCAATCGCATATCTGACAATCTCCACCAAATCGAATCTCTTGTAGAGAAACCTGCTCTGGACCAAGCGCCATCTAACTTATGCATAGTCGGAAGATACATCCTGCCTCATACCATATTCAATGATTTACGTAATACCAAAACTGGAGCCAAAAACGAAATACAGCTGACGGACGCATTATCCTTGGCAATAAACACTGAACGTATTCTTGCTTATGAATTCGAAGGGATAAGATACGATGGAGGAACCCCGTTTGGCTTACTAAGAGCAAGCTTAGAATTTGGTTTAGCCAGGGATGACATGAAACAAGATATTATCCAGCTATTGGGGTCTTTACTATCAGCTTCATCAAATTCCGAGACTTAGGAGTGTGTATCATGACCGAGAAAGCACCAACTCATCTAGAAAATACAATAGCTATCCGCAATAGAATGTTAAATGTCTTATCCGGCATGGATGACTCTTTGGACCAGACCACCCAAAATGAATCTTGGTCTACTCGGGAGATTATCTACCATCTGTCTGATACTCCTGCAGGAGGGCTTGGAGCACTGTTTCAAGGAATGATATCCAACCGTGTACTCGAATTCGACCTCACGCCTGATTTGACTAATGTGACATCAGATCGACAAAAGACCACTCTACAAGACGGAGTAGCAGATTTGATATCTATTCTAGACCAAATAGAATCAGTAGTTTCCGAAGCCACACTTGAGTCACTGGAAGAAACTACTGTCATGTGCCATCATCTATCACGTGAAACAGATGAAGTAAGGTCTTTAGAAGACCTACTAAGAGGACTGTTTGCTAGACATTGGATAGCACACTTAGAACAATTAGAACTTTTGAAACGTGAACTCGGGAAGTAATTATTTCCAAATGAATTAATACGATCCAAGGAGCCCAAAAGTTACCGGTCGTCACCTATTCCTAGAAGACTAAGAAACGCCTCTTGTGGCACTTCCACCCTACCGATACTTTTAAGTCTCTTTTTACCTTCTTTTTGCTTTTCGAGCAATTTGCGCTTACGAGTAATATCTCCACCATAGCACTTAGCTAACACATCTTTTCGTACAGCTCGAACTGTTTCACGTGCAACCACCCGTCCTCCTATCGCCGCCTGTATAGGAACCTCAAATAACTGGCGCGGGATAGTAGAATGAAGTTTTTGCACTGCAGATCGGCCTACGTAAACGGACTGTTCTCGATGAACAATCATAGATAAAGCTTCGACAGATTGATGGTTGACTAAGATATCCACTTTCACTAAAGGTGCTGCCCTGTACCCTTCAAACGTATAATCCAGAGAAGCATACCCTTGAGTTTTCGATTTTAGCTGGTTAAAAAAATCGGCCAAAAGTTCGGATAATGGCATTGTGTATTCCATTACTACTCTAGACTGATCTGCTGAAGAGGATCCGGCACCATCACCATATCCTTGTATATATTCCACTCTTTTGTATTCTGACCTACGAGAGTGCATTAACTCCATTATTGCCCCTACGTACTTACTTGGAGCCACAATAGTCAGATTGAGTATCGGCTCTTGTATTTCCTGAAGTTCGCTAGGAGAAGGGAGCTTAGACGGATTGTCAACTAGTTCGATCTCACCAGAGTTCAGTATTACTCGATATGCGACGCTTGGTGCTGTAACTATTAAATCAAGGTCATACTCACGCTCTAGCCTCTCTTGAATAATCTCTAAGTGCATCAAACCGAGAAATCCACATCGGAATCCAAATCCTAGAGCCGTGCTAGTATCTGGTTCCATCGATAAAGAAGCGTCGTTAAGGCGCAGCTTTTCAAGAGCAGCCCTGAGATTATTATAATCTTCTCCATCGGCAGGATACAGACCAGCGAACACCATAGATTTCAGTTCAACATAACCCGGCAGAGGGTCGGCTGATGGCTCAGAATGATTAGTGAGTGTATCGCCCACCGCACATTCTTGTACATCTTTAAATCCTGTAGCTATATACCCAACTTGCCCACTATAAAGTGTTTCTACGGGTTTCGGCGCAGGAGCAAATATCCCTATCTCCACTATTTCTGCTGATTTACCAGACGACATCACCAGAATCCGATCATTCTTGGATATTGCTCCATCCTCTACTCGCACGTATCCTATAATGCCTTTATAGGAGTTATATACGGAATCGAACACTAATGCTCTAAACTGACTCGACTCTTCCCCTCTAGGAGCTGGCACCCGTTCTATCACAGCGTCTAGTATCTCTTTTGCTCCTCCACCTTCTTTTGCAGATACAAAGAGTATCTCATCTTGTTTGAAGCCAAAAACTTGTTCAAGCTCTGCTGCTACTCTCTGGGGCTCCGCCTGTGGGAGATCTACCTTGTTTACCACTGGTATCAGTTCCAGATCATATTCCATAGCAAGCAGGGTGTTAGCGATAGTTTGTGCTTCAATACCCTGACTCGCATCAACTACTAACAACGCTCCCTCACATGCCGCAAGTGCTCGGGATACTTCATAGCTAAAATCCACATGACCGGGTGTATCAATGAGATTCAACTGGTAACATGTCCCATCAACATAGTGATGGTTCATGGTTACGGCTTTACCCTTTATAGTAATACCACGTTCCCGTTCCAGATCCATCTGGTCCATGAATTGGGCTTTCATTTCCTGAGGTCGGACAGTGCCTGTAATCTCTAGGAACCTATCCGCCAAAGTGGATTTCCCATGATCAATATGGGCTATAATGCAGAAATTGCGAATTAAATCAGGGGTCATACGGGAATGGTATCACGAGCGCACTACGCCTACAAGAAAATAGGCTACCAATAATAGTCTCTAATACTAGCAACTTCGTCAGAGGTCGAATAAACTAAAGCCTGACTCACTATATACTAATGCTATTGACTACTATGTGCTAACCGCAGTTAACACAACATCTATCAACCCAATGTCCAGGTTCGGCTTCGATGAGTCCCATCTCTACTGATCCTTCAGAGCATTCTTTGGTCGGATTGGGGCATCTCGGGTGGAACACACAACCGCTGGGTGGATTCAAAGGGCTCGGCACTTCACCGCTCAAAATGATGCGTTCCCGCTGAGCGTCAACTACAGGATCTGGAATCGGCACAGCTGACAACAATGCCTTCGTATAGGGATGTAGCGGGTTTTGGTATATCTCGTTACGATCTGCTATTTCTACAATTTTACCTAAGTACATTACGGCAACTCGGTCACTTATATGTCTCACAACTGACAAATCGTGAGCTATGAATAGGAAAGTCAGATCATATTGCTTCTGTAAGTCTTCGAGCAAATTTATTACCTGTGCTTGGATAGAAACATCTAAAGCGGAGACAGGTTCGTCACAAACAATTAGTTTAGGATCGACAGACAAGGCCCTCGCAACACCAATTCTTTGGCGTTGACCACCACTAAACTCATGCGGAAATCGGTCCGCCATATAAGGGTGCAAGCCTACATTTTCTAAAAGTTCTCTGACTTTTTCACGCTTTTCTTCGCCATTCTTAACGAGTCCATGAACTACTAATGGCTCGCCGATGATATCTCCTGCAGTCATCCTAGGATTCAGGGAGCTGAAAGGATCTTGAAAGATTATCTGCATTTGACGTCGCATCTGCCGCATTTGTCGTGCGCCTAATTTCGTCAGATCAGTACCTTCGAAAATTACTTCACCAGCAGTTGGTTTATATAACTGTAAAATACAACGCCCTGCAGTCGTCTTACCACATCCACTTTCACCTACTAAGCCTAACGTTTCACCTTTTCGGATGGAAAAACTTATATCATCCACTGCCTTTACCTGAGCTACCTCTCTCTGAAATAACAATCCTGAGGTAACAGGAAAATGCATTTTGAGATTATTTACTTCAACCAGTACGTTATTCTGAATACTGGTATTGCCCGTATTGCTTTCGGTAGATAGGGTAGTCATGATCTCATCTTCTCACAATGTTTTTCTAGAATTAAACCCTGTCACAGGGCATTTCGGAACTAATTATAGGTCTCAGATGATTATTCGTTAAGAAAGTCCAACGCTCCGGGCCCTAAATCTTCGGACCTCCAACAAGCGGAGTAATGACCTTCGGCAACGCTTTCCAAACCAGGTTCTTCAGTGGCACATTTATCCACAGCCCATTTACATCGTTCCCGAAATGCGCATCCTTTCGGGACCGCTATTAAATCCGGCGGCTGTCCTTCAATCGGGTCTAATCTCGTTCTACGGGGCAGGTCAAGTCTTGGAACAGACTTCAACAAACCAACTGTATAAGGATGTCGTGGATTACTATATATTTCTGCCGACTCGCCTCTTTCTATTATCTTACCTGCGTACATGATGTTCATTCGATCTGCGTATCTGGCCACTACCCCTAAATTATGGGTAATTACTATCATAGCCACGCCAAATTCTTGTGTGAGACCTTTCATGAGCTCCAAGATCTGAGCTTGAATAGTGACATCCAAGGCAGTGGTAGGTTCATCTGCTATTATCACCCGTGGATTACAACTTAAAGCCATTGCAATCATCACCCGCTGGCGCATTCCCCCACTAAATTGATGAGGATATTGGCGTACTCGTCTTTCAGGATCGGGTATTCCTACCCTGGCAAGCAACTCTACAGACTCCTGACGAGCTTCTTGCTTAGTCATACCTTTATGAAGTTGCAGGGTTTCACCGAGTTGTTTTTCAAGATTCAGAACAGGGTTCAGAGAAGTCATAGGTTCTTGGAAAACCATAGACATTTTTGCACCTCTGATGTGCCTCATTTCGTCCATACTTAGTTGCAAGACATCCTGACCTTCGAACAGGATTTCTCCGTCTACGATCTTACCAGGGGGATCCGGTATTAACCGCATCAATGACATCGCACTCACACTCTTGCCACATCCGCTTTCTCCAACCAGTCCAAGGGTCTCACCCTCTTCGAGGTCGTAACTAACACCATCGACAGCTTTAACCACTCCTTCAAAGGTATAGAAGTGTGTTCTTAGATTTTTAACCTCTAAAAGTGGGGACACTATATCCTCCGAATCTCTAAATTTGCGCGTAATTAATAAACATTCAACTAACTACTTAAATTGGTGGGGAAGGGGAGACTCGAACTCCCACGCCTTTCGGCACATGATCCTAAATCATGCTCGTCTACCAATTCCGACACTCCCCCGCCAACATTGGTCCGGCAGCTCACTCAGTCAGCTGGTGACCCGCCTCGGGATCGAACCGAGAACCTACTGATTAAGAGTCAGTTGCTCTGCCAATTGAGCTAGCGGGCCGATCTGGCCGATTTGAACGTGAAACCAAGATTAACACAGGTCGCGCAACTCATCAATTGCAAGAGCAATAAATAATATCCGGCTTATTATGGATCCTTAACCTTTGCTTCTGTAATGGCTCTCTCGTTGAGCCAACATTGCTAACAATGCTAATACAACTGCCGTTAGATACACTGTCTCGGCCTGTATCCGGAATATGTATGCATACGCTAAACTTATTATGCACAATGCGACTAAAATGATGGTTGCCCATGACCACATAATCAAGCCTCCTAAGTTTGATGTCGCTATGATAACTGAGATGAAAAATAAATCCTTACTATCACAGATACCAAAACCCACGGTTATTAATGGCATATGCAAACAACGGTTATTGTTTCTCTACTCTACTGAAAGTGAAAATACTCAACAGAGTACCGCTAAAGTTTATGGGAGTGGCCCCCGAGCCCATTGTCATCTAGTATTGATACAAGTTTCTGGATATGCTCTTCCAGACCTTGGATATATTCCGACTGCGCCTGTATTGTTAGTTCCATCCTATCTATCTGTTCCCAATCTGATTGCATTCTCTTGGTTATAGAATATGCCTCGCGAATACCCGCAGTCGTGCTCCGCTGTAAAGTAGCATCCCTTTCTAATTCCCTCAACTTCTCTAAAAGACCCAAGACAAGCCATCTCAATTGATCCACGTCGTATTGTTCTAGATCTCCTAAGGATTCCATATCAATACAGATTACTCCAGATTAGTTATTTTCTTGTACAATTATTCGACTCACAACTAATGATTTAATCAAGCACCACCAAACTTCACATTAAGTATAAGCACAACAACAGTATAAAAACTGCAATAGCGAGTGACAACAATACTGCTAGCATTAGGAACGGAATCAGCCTGTCTTCCCATGTAACGTACAAGCCGTCTCGATCTTTATCCCACATAGTTCAACATATTACTCCCAACAAAAATAGTCCTCAAGGAGCTCAAACAATATTAGATAAATACTTACTGACTGGGTAGATACCGTATATTCCGAGAAACATCCTGTGTATACTACCGTTCATCGACCGTATCCTTACTCTGAGTTAGACAGGTGTATAACATGACTTCGACCAGCGAAGATACAGGATACCCCACGACTGATAATCTCAAGAACTCGACCATCGCGACTAGCCTGATCTCCACACATGGATTGGAGCACATGTACGGTCGGAGTTTTCTAGTCCTGATACCTGCCATATACACCGCATTTGGTCTCTCACCCATACAAGCTGGTCTACTAGATGCTGTAAGACAACTCTCAAGTGGAATCACCAGCATGAGTTGCGGATTTTTCGTTGACATGTTCCAACATCGACGAGGACAAGCTTTAGCATTGAGCCTAGGGTTAATCGGATTTGGATACCTTCTGGTTGCTATTTCCCCTACGTATGTATTAATACTGGCTGCCTTAGTATTAGCATCAGCTGGAAGTGCGCTCTGGCATCCTCCCTCATTAGGTATCCTTTCACAGCGTTTCCCTAATAAAAGGGGGTTTTTCATATCGCTACATCGTTCATCCGGAAACGTAGGAGACTGGATAGGTCCAGTAATAGTAGGAGCCTTGCTTGCGCTGCTAAGCGATAATCCTCAAGCATGGAGATGGATAATGGCGGGCGGAACTCCCGTTATGATTATCGCTGCAGTCCTTATATTTATATTTCTCAGGAACATAGGTGGTTCTAGGCATGCAGATATTAATTTTTCAGAAAAGTTCAAGAATCAGTTCTCTGATATGGTCGCATCATTCAAAGGTACAGGCATGTGGTCTATATTCACAGTATCTGCAGTACGAGGAATGGGTGATCGGGCACTGTTATGGGTAATCCCTTTGTATTTGTCACAAGAACTGGGATTGGGCGGATTTTGGGTCGGTGTTCACGTAGCTTTATTAGCCGTGCCTGGGATAATTTCTGGCCCCATATTCGGCGTGTTATCTGACCTTACCAGCCGTAAACTTGTGATAACCCTAATTATGGCAATAGCTATATTCTTGCCTATTGCTATTGTACTCGGGGGGGCTACTATAGTGATGACAATTTCTATAGCATTATTTGGATTGTTTTTATTTTCAGTAAACTCACTAACTCAAGCGGCCGCTATAGATGTTGCGGAGAACAAAGGACTAGAAGCAACATTCATAGGTCTTATGTGGGGGTCTAATGCCTTCTTCGGAGCTATATCATCGGTTGCGGCAGGTGCACTTGTAGGTGTTTTCGGCTGGCAGTCCGCATTTTATTTCGCAGCATTATTGTTTGCTATAGGATTTATCAGCTCCCTAATGATGCCATCAAAACTAATACAAAGGACATCTCATAAGAACTCATGAACCAACATCTCAAACCTAAGACAGTGATATATACAGACGGATCATGCCTGGGCAATCCTGGCCCTGGAGGATATGGAGCTGTAATTACTACTACAGAACAATACCAGGAAATTTCCGCTGGATATCAATTAACAACCAATAATCGCATGGAAATGGTGGCCATTATAAAAGCCCTAGAAACACTTCCTGAGACGTCTACAGTGGATGTCTACAGTGACTCTAAGTACGTCGTAGACGCTATAAACAAGGGCTGGGCATCCAGATGGCGATCCAATAATTGGATGCGCAATAAAAAGGAAAGAGCAGTCAATCCCGATTTGTGGGAAAGGTTACTGGACCTATGCAATCAGCACAGTGTAACGATAAGATGGGTAAAGGGACACAGTGGAGATCAGTCCAATGAAAGATGCGATTATTTAGCGGTGTTAGCAGCTAAAGGTAATGATTTACAGATAGACATAGGATACTCGGCATTACCGTCGTAGATTCAGCAATGCTTGCGCATATTGTTCAGGGGTGTTTAAATCCCACAAAACACCAGGATCACTAACTCTAACTCTTTGAATCTGAGAATCATGCATAGACATTACTGACCTGAATCCGAAAGTCTCTTCCGTTATATTCAAAAGATCGGGAATAAACTGCATTCCAAAGATTATTGGATGCCCACCTTTACCATTATATGTAGGAACAGTTATCTTACTGCGACTAGACCCGTGATAGGAAACTAGATCAGAGATTACTTTCATATTCCTCGGCTGGTCTACATTCAAAAATAAAATACTATCTGTATTATTGCTGTCAACAGCTGCTAGGCCAGCCTTTATTGAGGTCGTTCTTCCTAGCTCATACTCTTCGTTAATAACACATTTGACCGAGGCAAATTCTTTGAGTTCAGGCTTGATCAATTCTGCATTATGACCTAGGACTATAATTACTTCTTCAGCACCTGAGTCTATCAAGGTGGCTACCTGATATTTAACTAGAGTACTACCTGCCCAATTCAGTAGCGCTTTCATCTCTCCCATGCGTTGAGACTTTCCAGCAGACAGAAGAACAGCTGTAAAACCGGCCATATTACTTACTCATACATTAATCGAATTCTCGACTATATTTGAAGCTCTGTTCAAATACCATTCACCCATTTGCAAAGGACTTCCCTTTCCGCCCCTACGCTCCATGATAATCTCTGACATAATGCTAACAGCTAACTCTTCTGGAGTCAGAGCCCCAATATCCAACCCAATTGGAGACTTAACGTCCTTCAGACGATCAACAGATATCCCTTGGGCCAACAACCTCTGGTAGATCATTAATGTTTTCCTTCGGCTTCCCAACAACCCTATGTACCGAGCGGGCGTCTCAAGTGCTGACTCTAGAGCCATATCATCATAGCGATGTCCTCTGGTTGCAACCACTATGAACGTATTAACATTTATGTCTATCTGTTTAGACCAATCTTCATAGCTAGTTACAATGGTATCATTGGCATATGGGAATCGCTCTGGATTCGAAAACTCGGGACGATCATCGACAACCTGTACCGTATACCCTAAACTATCAGCTAGATCCGCTGTCGCTTTCCCAACATGACCTCCACCTACCATTATCAGGGTTGGAGGAGTTGTAAAGCCTTCAATGAAAACTTCTAAGCCCTCATCAGTAATGAAACTCTCAATAGCACCCAAGTCCGCTACCTTCATAGCTATATCTGTCGCTTTTTTATCCAGAGCAGTACTGCCTAGTGAACCATATACTGTTCCGTCTACGCTTAATAGCAACTTGGACCCAAGGAGGCCAGATTTGCTTGCATCCGCCACTACAGTCGCCAAAGCGACCGGTTGACCACCCTCATATGCATCTAAAACCTTCTCGCCAATATCCTGAAAGTCCTTGCCATCAGTCATAGGCTCTAAATAAAAATACATAGTTCCACCGCACACTAAACCATCGCGAGCCGCTATATCCTCATTCAGGAAATACTCCTTGAATTCTGGTCCGGAATTACTACGCAACATCTCTCTAGCGGCAAACCAAATATCACCTTCAACACACCCACCTCCAAGGGTACCCACGCCGCTACCATCTTCCTTAACTAGTAACATCGCACCGGATTTTTGTGGTGTCGAACCTTTGGTCCTAACTACGGTCGCTAAGACACACGGTTGGTCCTTTCGGAGTAAATCAACTGCCTCTTTAATAACTTCTTTCATAATCAGCCTCTATTACTACAACTTATGAAGCCAAAGTGCTACTACTATCATTTTACATCTATCATTTTACATCGTGAAAACGCATACATGCATTGTTAATATAGGATTAACACTAAAATTAAGCGCACCCGGATCAAACCAGGAATTCATTCGAAGGATTAGGCGTTCTCTAGGTGTTCTCCCGGCAGATTAATATGATTATAACTTATATCGATATATTCTAGCCCGAAAAGCAATATTCAAGCCAATAACTAAGCAACAATATGTAAAGTAGCTCTTGAAATGAGGTATAATATCCACATATTTATGTCTATAGTCGCAATCACAAATAATAATGTAAAACAGTCAATGGGGTACGTGAATATTTTAGAGTCTATGGGAGCCACTCCAAGAGTGATAACTCCTCAGGATAGCGAGCCTTTAAAGAACCTCATGCACGACGTTTCAGCAATTCTATTAGGCGATGGCCCAAGCATCTGCGCCTCATTTGAACATACGAATGCCCAAGATGACCACGTTAAAAGTGTGGATCTTGATGAGTTTGAACTAAATATTACGAGAAAAGCGTTAGATCTAGATTTGCCGATTCTAGCTATTGGAAGAGGACTACACATATTAAATATATGCCAAGGAGGCAAAGCGCCTTTACCGATAGAAGGACATTCAGAGTACCATTCCGACTCAGACAAAAAGTTAGTCCATACTATTTATCTATCACCTGGAGCAAAGGCATCTGCTGTTATAGGCAGCGCAGGATTTTTCAGAGTGAACAGCAATCATACTTGTGGGATACGCGAAATACAGAGATCGCCTAAGCTAATGAGTACAGCTTATTCTGTCGAGGATGGAATTATAGAAGCGCTTGAAAGTCCTGAGCATAGTTGGGTAATAGGATTCCAATGCAATCCCGAATTACAGGACCAGGTGCCTCGAAGCTTCTCTAACTTATTCCTTGCCTTAGTTGAACGGTCAGGCGTAGAACCATGACATAATCGCGATACACAATACCAATGGAACAAGTTCTAATAATTGCTCATCAATACAGCCGCCTAAATAGCCGAAGATAGCACCGCCCCGAAAAGGAGTACATATGGTAACCACGAACGACACGAATCCAGACGGGAGAATTAATCCAGTACGAATAGTCGACGAGATGCGAACGTCGTACCTAACCTACGCTATGAGCGTCATAGTATCCAGAGCCCTTCCGGACGTTCGAGACGGGCTCAAGCCTGTTCAACGCAGGATACTTTACGCAATGCAAGACATGGGTATCAGACCAAATGGCCAACATAGAAAAAGCGCTCGAATAGCAGGGGAAGTACTGGGTAAATTTCACCCTCATGGAGAATCCTCAGTCTACGATACCCTAGTAAGAATGGCTCAGCCATTCTCTATGCGATATCCACTAATAGACGGTCAAGGCAATTTTGGAAGCGTAGACGGAGACCCCCCTGCAGCCATGAGATATACCGAAGCACGCCTGGCTAACATTGCAGATGAACTACTAACCGATATCGATCAGGACACAGTTGACTTCCTACCCAATTTCGACGATTCGATGCAAGAACCGTCAGTCCTGCCAAGCAGATTACCTAACATGCTTGTGAACGGAGCCTCAGGCATAGCCGTAGGTATGGCCACTAATATGCCCCCTCATAACTTGAGTGAAATCTGTGACGCTATATGTCATGTAATAGAGAAACCTGACTGCAGCGTAGACGATCTGATTAAGCTAGTCCCTGGACCAGATTTTCCAACCGCAGGGATAATAAGAGGAACATCGGGGATCATAGATGCCTACACCACTGGCCGCGGCAGAATAGTAATGGAGGCAGATACTGAGATCGAAGAGATGCGTGGCGATCGCAGAAGGATAATCATAAACGAACTACCCTACCAAGTTAACAAGGCTAATCTGGTAGAAAAAATAGCCCAACTGGTAAGAGATAAAAAAATTGACGGTATTTCTGATATTCGTGATGAATCTGACCGACATGGTATGAGAGTAGTGATTGAACTTAGGCGAGACGCTCAACCCAGCATAGTTCTCAACAATTTATATAAACACACGTCCATGCGATCTTCATTCAACACTATCATGTTGGCATTGGTAGACGGCCAGCCTCAAGTACTCACTCTCAAACGTGCATTGTCTTTATTCATTGACCACCGGAAGGAGGTTATTCGTAGACGATCTGAGTTCCAGTTACAAAAGGCTCGCGACCGTGACCACATAGTTCAAGGATTATTACTAGCATTAGATCAAATGGATGAGATTATAGCGACCATTAGAGCCTCAGATGATGTCGAAGTTGCACGAACTAACTTAATGCAAAGATTTGACCTAGACCAAATTCAAGCTCAGGCTATCCTAGACATGCAACTAAGGAGACTAGCTGCTCTAGAACGAGAGCGACTAGAAAATGAACACAATGATCTTGTTGCTACTATTTCCAGCCTGCTAGAACTACTCGCCAGTCCCGAGAAAATACTGAATGCTGTAAAGACGGAAACACGCAAATTAAAGAAGGATTTCGGAGATGCGCGCCGGACCGTCATACATCTAGACGAGGTAGAAGATCAGACTATAGAACAATTCATACCTCACCAAGATGTCGTAATTACCCTCAGTCAGAAAGGTTATATTAAGCGTGTCCCATCTGATACGTACAAGACCCAGCACCGTGGAGGTAAAGGTGTACGTGGCATGACAACACGAGACGACGACGCACTAAAAGAACTCGTCGTCGTCGATACACATGACACTCTATTGTTTTTCACAAATCGGGGTCGGGTGTATCCTCTTCGAGTTTTTCAGCTCGCTCCAGATACCTCACGAACTAGCAGAGGCACTCTGCTAGTAAACTTGATTCCCCTCGGCCCGGGTGAACAAATCCAGACTATGCTTGCCACCAAGAACCCCAAAGAGGGGGATTTATTAGTATTAGCAACCCAGCTAGGTGAAGTCAAAGCGTTGAAAGAAGGTGCTCTATCAAACATCCAAGCCAGAGGGTTAATAGTCATGGACTTAGAACCCGGAGATGAACTAGTAAGCGTCAAACAATTAGGAGACGCGCAAGATGTTGTTATGGTCTCGGAGACAGGACAAAGTATAAGATTTCCTATTAGAAACCTTGCTCCCCGATCTCGTACAGCCGGTGGAGTACGAGGTATGAGATTAAGGCAAGATGACAAAGTAGTAACTATGCTTACTGTAACACAGGATGACAGGTTACTAGTGGTCAGCGAAGGCGGCTACGGAAAAGCAACACCTCTATCCATGTATCCTACACAAACTAGAGGCGGCCTAGGGGTAAGGACATTCAAAGTCACTGATAAAACCGGAAGAGTAGCAGCCGCCCGTGTAGTATCTGAAAACGAAGGTCAAGAAGTATTCATCATTTCTGCTATGGCTCAGGTAGTTCGGATAAACCTCGAGGATGTACGAATTACTGGTCGAGACACCCAAGGCGTCATTGTATGGCGAGACAGAGACCCAGATGACTACGTAGCCTCGATAGCATGTTTCCAGGAAACGGATTACACCAAGGAACTACCCGAAGCAAACTCAAAGAAGTCTGACGAAGAGTAGAAACGTACAACGGCCAGTATGTAGTATTCTGCATACTGGCCTCAACAACTCCCCGTCGCGGGGACTACGGATTCGTAGCACATCATAACAGTTTCGAGTGCACCATCAGTGTAAGTATCGATTTGTTTCGTAACCTCAATTACCGTATAATTAAATTTGGTCAAATAAAGCAGTGTCTCCCCAATAAAAGGATTACTGATGAAATTGGTGTTCATTCACGGAGCTGGCAGTTCAAGTTTATCCTCTTACTATCAACTAAGGCACTTCCGTAATTCGAAAGCCCTTGACCTTCCTGGGCATCCTAACGGAAAGCCATGTATATCGATAGAAGGATATCTGGAATGGGTTCGAGGGTTCATAACTGCTCGTAGATATAAAGATGTCATACTTTGTGGACATTCTATGGGCGGCGCCATAGCTATTCAGCATGCCCTAAAATACCCAGATGAGATCCGAGGTCTAATACTCATGGGTACAGGTGCAAAGCTAAGAGTACACCCTGACTATCTTGAACAATGTCGAAATCCAGGTAATAACAATAATGAATGGATGCAACATCAAGAGAGCTATTTCAAAGGCGTTGAATCTGATATACAGAGAGTTCTGATGCAAAGAGCTCAAGAAATTGGACCACAAGTCGAATTGAATGACCTATTAGCATGCGACTCTTTTGACGCGATGGATAAAGTCGAAAATATTAAATTGCCGACACTCATATTGTGCGGAGATCAAGATCAGATGACACCCAAAAAATATTCTGATTACTTATCTGACAAGATAGATGGTTCTGAAAAGCGTGTAATTGATGATGCGCAACATTTCGCACAGCTACAAAACTACAAGCAAGTAAATGCTCATATAGAAGAGTTCGTAAATTCCATTAAATAATTACTAGGCTTTGTTCGGATGGTACCAGCGACTTTGATAAAACATCAGCGGTTCGCATTCTTCACCTTGGCTAAGATTTACTACCTCTCCGACATAGATAGTATGGTCTCCGTAGACGTGTGTGCCAGATACGTTACAGCTAAAGGAAACCATCGCATTTTCTAGAACAGGCACTCCAGCTTCATCGATATTATAGGTATAGTCCGCATCTCCTTGCCGATCTTCTGGCCGTTTTGCAAAATACGCCCCCAGATACTCCTGTTCCTCCGCTAATATATTTACTCCGAATGTACCATTATTGCTCACAAATCCATGCGTGTTCGTTCCATGGGCAACACACACTAAGACCGTTGGAGGATCTAAACATACAGAGGTGAACGAGTTGGCAGTCATTGAATGTGGTTCACCTTTGTCATCAACACTCGATACTACCGTCACTCCTGTAGCAAATTTTGACATAGCAGTTCTAAAATCATCTCTGTTAACCACTCTTCAGATATCTCCTTAAATTTCGTGTAATTATAACCATGTTATCGCCCATATTGTACATTATTATCGTATCAACGATCACCTAGCCCTAATAGCAACGTTACTCATACAGAGTAAACCAATCAGAACAATTAATACAATCACTAGCATTCATAATTTGCGTGTCTAGTTTCGCAACCGAACCTTTGGGAAGCAAATTTTGAAAATGGTCAGGATATGTTAATTGAGCAAGTATCTCTAGACCATTGACTATACGCGGGCCAGGCCTGCTGAGATATACATGATCAATCAGGTACACCTCACCGTGCTGAACGGCTGGTACATCATACCAACCATCTTGTTTCACCAGCCACGACACTTCCCTGGCATTCCTATTGATATCAGATGAACAAAGATCAATGAATAGCTTGTCGGGAGCATATTCCACGACTTCTTGCCATTTTATTCTTTGGGCATCACATCCCGATTGATAAGCAGTCACTCCTACCACATTCAATACATCAGCAATCCAGTGCCCACCAATAACCAGAGGATCCACCCCTTCTATAGAAAAAACTTTTGGACGCTTTTTGACAGCATCGATGCCATGAACAATTCTCGCAATTCGCTCTCGCATGCTCTGCAATAATTGTCGCGCAGCCATTGGAGCGCGACAGGCCTCCCCGATTTGATCAATAGTAGTTAATATTTCGTCTAATGTCCTAGGGTTTAAAACTAGAACCTCTGGGAGTATATCCAAGTTAACAAGGGTCTTCTCTACAGTTCCAACATCTACTTCACAGAAATAACACAAGTCTTGAGTTAGTACGACATCAATATTTGAATTCACGAACAGCTCTTCATCTACAACATATGGGGATCCACCAGACTCCAGAATGTTTCTCATTTCTGCTTCCACTTCAGCACTGGAAAGATTGGCAACTTCGATGCGACTCCTTGAAACGATAGGCTTTTTCGTAGCTTCTTCAGGATAGTCGCAAAGATCTGTAACACCTACGATAGAATCGCCTAAACCCAGAGCAAAAGCTATTTCGGTGCCACTCGGTAATAAAGAACATATATTCAATGTACTATCCCTGACAGAAAACTAGCCCAGCCGAGGCTAAGTGAAGATAACCTCGCCCAAATGTAATGAGATACCTAAGCTATTAAGCTATTTTGTCTAAAAATGAGCGTGAACCTTTCTCAACCCAGGCATTCCAAGAAGTCATCACAAATTTAACACCTCTGTCGATATACCGCTCAACGTTATCATCATTAACTAATGTGCCGGCTACACGCCCCGAGGACACAATCTTATCCAGACTCATATTGATAGCCTCTTGAACTTCGGGATGCCCCGGATTACCAATATGCCCCATGGTTTGTGACAGATCAGACGGAGCGATAAAAAACACATCTATGAAATCGACTTTCAATATTTCATCTAGATTGCGTAGAGCTTCTATTTCCTCCAGCAAAACCACTACCATAGTCTGATCGTTGGCCTTATGGAAATAATCACCAACTCCGTAGGACTGACGACCTGGAAACATACCTCTATAGCCCAAAGGTGCAAACTTACTTGCGCCCATAGCTGCCTCGGCTGATTCACGATTGTTGATGTGCGGAACCACTATTCCCATAGATCCTCTATCCAACGTCCTGGTGATCAGCCCTGGGTCGTTGGAGTTTACTCTGGTTAATGACGACAAACCCCATAGATCACAGGATCTCGTCATATCACTAATATTCTCCCAACTAGGGCTACCATGTTCACACTCAATCCATGCTGCATCAAAGCCTAGAGGTCCTACAAAATCGATTATTTCACTAGTCATATTGCCCATAATACCTGTTGCTACTTGACCTGATGCTAATTTTTCTTTTGCCACATTACTTCGTATTATCGCCATGAAGCCTCTCTTACGAAATTATCTATAAATATATGCCAATTTAAGAATGCAATTTACGCTCATATCCTCTGGGAGTAACCATTCTGTTTTTATGCCTGTAGGTTGTAGAATTACCTATAATGACAGTTGTAAACATATCGACAAAACCTATGCTGTCATCTAATTCGCCCAAGGTTGTTATTAACAACGATTGATTCGGTCGGAAAGCATCCTTTACCAGACCAACAGGAGTTGATGGAGCACGATCAGATAACAAGATTTCCCGCGCTTCTAACAGATGATTCTGGCGAGCTTTACTTCTGGGATTGTATATTGCTATGACAAAATCTCCTACAGAAGCCGCTTTTATACGCTTGGTGATTATCTCCCAAGGTGTTAGCAAATCACTAAGACTAATAGCACAAAAATCCTGCATTAAGGGCGAACCTAGTAGCGATGCCGCTGACTGAAGTGCAGAAACTCCTGGAATTACTTGGACATCTGGATTCACACCATCCCAACCCTGCTCCGTCAAAATGGTAAATAGTGGTCCGGCCATCCCATATATACCGGCATCTCCCGAAGATACGAGTGCTACACTATGACCGGAGTTAGCAAGCTCAAAAGTACGATTCGCTCGATCTAGTTCCTCTCCTAATTCCATTGATACTAATATTTGGTCGGATATTAGGTCTGTTATTTGATCTATGTATCCTTTATACCCTACAACAACGTCACAATTGCGAATAATATCCACAGCGCTGGGCGTGGCCATATTACGATCACCAGGGCCTAATCCTATGAGGGAGATCCGACCTGTATTGATTGCGCTATTTGTCATATATACCACTCAAACATCCTAAACCAGGCATTCTTTAATTTTCCTTAATACGTGTAACTGCCACCGTAGCACAGTCACTTCTACGTTTACTCATCACTAGATCGACCGAATCAGCTGCCAAAATTGAAGATGGCTCAGAAACACCCCATACTCCTAGAAGATTGTGAGCTTTTTCTGATCTGTCTAATTGAAAGTCCCATTTACTGTCAGACTCTTTACTGAAAACATTATTCAATGCTTCAACACTGTAAGTATACAAAGGCACTCCATATTTTTCAGATAACTCTATTAACCCTGGTTCATTTTGTTTTATCTCAGCTGTCGCAAAAGCCAAGATACTAGACAAAGAAAGCCCAACTTCCTCAAAAGAATCAGTTAACAACTCATTCAATTTGTCAACAGAAACGCCTCTCCGACACCCCATTCCTACCACTAAAGACTTAGGATGATATACCACTATATTCTTCCCATCTTGTGAAGCAGCCTTGAATCCCCTTTCTACATTCAGATCAGTTACAACCAATCTAACATCTACACAATCAGCCAATAACGCTTCTAAATCATCATGCTGATTGACGATATTCGCCAAGGATTCCAGTCCCATGACCCAATCCCTCTGTCCACTATCCTGATAAATGCCAATACTCCCGCCGTTTATGATCATGGCGCTTGCCCTGGTAATCATCACAGAGTCACTTGCTAAGACCCAGCCCGACTCTTTCCCCAGGAGATCTATCGATAAGCTTTCCAGTACATGGGAAGCAGAGGTAATCACCGGAATGGACCCTATAACATCGGCAACTTGCTGCGTAGCCTTATCAGCACCTCCTACATGTCCAGACACAAGGCTGACTGCAAATTTACCCATTTCATCTACACAAATTACCGCAGGGTCAACTGACTTGGTTTTAAGATACGGAGCAATTAATCTGACAGACGCGCCTACAGGAAGGAACAAAATTATAATATCGTAGCTATGAAATACTCTACTGATGATAGGGCGAAGCGGAAGATTATAGCTTATATAATCACTAGCATATTCACAGAATCTATTATCAACATATAAATCAGCTTGATCCCGATATGCCTGTTTCAGCTTACTACCAAGTACAGATCCATTTTTGGACACTGCTACTATAGCCGTCTTAGACATTAACCCTACGCTTTTACTGAATCACCAGCCGCAACGGCCTTATCCTTGGCTGACGACCTATTACGACGTGAAGCTTTACGATATAGGTGGGTATAAGTCTCCGAATATAAATGAGACGAAGCACGGTCCTCTGATCTGGTTGAATCTGGTAGTCTAACGTCGGGATTCACAGCCTGACCTACAATGATCACTGCTTGGAGAGTTATTTTGGCCTCTCTGACTTTTGCAGCTATATCAGCCAAAGTACCCCTGATTACCAATTCCTCAGGCCAACCAACTCGATATGCTACGGCAATTGGGGTATCTTTACTATACCCGGCAGATCGCAGTTCCCTTACAATTTTGGTCATCCTAGTTACACTCAAGAATATTACCAAGGAGCATCCATGTGAAGCCAAGCTTTTCAAATCCTCACCTTCAGGTAAAGACACACGTCCTTCAGCCCTGGTCATAATAATACTTTGAGATATTTCTGGAACTGTCAGCTCTGCTTTTAGCACTGCAGCTGCCGCAAATGCCGAACTAACCCCTGGAATTATTTCATAATCTATATTTTCAGATTCTAAAATTCTCATTTGTTCCAATATTGCACCGTAGATCGATGGATCTCCGCTCTGAACGCGTGCAACGGTCTTCCCTTCAGAAACAGCCTTCAGAGTAACTTCCATAATTTGTGGTAGAGCCATAGTCTTACTGCCGTACACTTCCGCGTTCTCATTAGCGTAAGCTACTACTTCCTCTGGGACCAACGAATCGGCATATATAACTACATCAGACTCTTCAATGATCCTCTTTGCTTTTAGAGTCAGTAATTCTGGATCACCAGGACCACCACCAACAAAGTAAACTTTCCCATTCATTTTATTCATAAATACTCACTTCCTAATTATCAATAATGAAAAATAATCGAGATCTTCACTAGACAGCTGGTTGAGGTCTCTTACAACTTCTTCGCTACTAGTAGATGCTCTCCTAACATAAATCCCTTTACCCGCCAATCCGAGTTGTTCTAAATTCGCTAATGCTTGTATCAGGGTCCGATTTACTTTCATTAGAACTATAGTATCGTAATTAGCTATCGCCTCACTTAGGTCATCAATACCGTACACAGCTGGTAGTATAGCCAAACGCTGACCATGGGTAACTAATGGGACACTAGCACTCGCCGCTGCTGCCATCACAGAGGAAACTCCTGGCACTATCTCAACTGTCAAATCGGGGTGATTGCTTTTTATGCTTTCCAATACATACGAAAATGTACTATAAAGCATTGGGTCACCCTCAGTTATGAAGGCCACATCGATGCCATTTTGCAGGATGCCCGCAATTTC
This sequence comes from Dehalococcoidia bacterium, assembly GCA_027249445.1. GTDB lineage: Bacteria > Chloroflexota > Dehalococcoidia > Lucifugimonadales > UBA3495 > UBA3495. Next base: position 28,156 of record JAPNTN010000044.1, read on the forward strand.
TTCGGCCGCCCCTACCCAAGCTGATAGGGCTCCAGCTTCATCGTCAGTAGGAAATGGAACTCGCATTATATCTTGGCGAGTCTCATCTATAAAACCTTTGGCAATAGAGTACGCAAAGCTCTCAGAGCTTGTCTCTGACTGGGGCATACATATCACCGAAACCTCTGCCAACACCCTCTGAGCTTTTATCGTTAGCAGCTCCGGATCACCGGGGCCTACACCTACACCGTAAAGTGTGCCTTTACTCACAAATCGCTCCCTAGTTTAAAGTGCCTGTTACTATGAATACAGGATTCAGTGCTTGCAATCTTAGTGAACCTTCCAGCATCTCTTTTGATCTAGATGCATTGATCATTACCAATTCGCTTGAAAATCCCAAGGCTTTCATATCGTCATACACCTTCTGCGTGCGTTCCAACAGAGCGAGATTCACAACTATCCGCCCACCCTGTTTCATTCTAGTCCTAGACAGTTCTAAAATCCCTTTCAAGCTACCGCCACTCCCGCCAACAAATATTGAGTCTGGATCTTCAAGATTATCTAACACTTCTGGAGCTTCACCCACTACAATCTCGACGTTACCAGATCCATAATTATCAACATTGTTTCTTAATATATCTATGCTTTTGATATCCTTCTCTATCGCATATACAATTCCTGACGTCACAATATGACTTGACTCTATAGCAACTGACCCAGATCCAGAACCTATGTCCCACAAGACACTGTCCGGTCTCAGACCTAAACTATGAATACTGACTGCACGTATTTCCTTCTTAGTAATCTGACCGACCAGTGGAGTCCTTTGTTCAAAAACTTCATCAGGGAACCCATAACGCGAATGTACATTATTAACCACTGGAACCACTCACGTCCTTTTGATCAAGGTGAGGGATGCCCTCGGAAGAAGTTGATGCGCTCGCAAGAAGGGTGCCATCAAAATCAAAGCACATCGCATCTACGATCAAATCACTCGACTGCTGACCAAGTAGCTTGTGACTTTCTTCGCATACCATTCTACACATCACAGGGAAGACATTCATCAAATCATTTTCTTGAGCAATCTCTTGAAAGTGCCTCGCACTACTAGCTTCTTTTATCTCTTGCTGCACTGCTGGTGACGCGCCACAATCTGATGCAAGACTAGCTAAAAATTCAGTATCAACACGGTTTCCAGCAACATGAGTTACAAAATACCCCATAGCCATTTTGGAGAACTTACCAACCATACCAACGTGTGTAGCTCTCTTAACATTGCGCATAGTACATCTTTTGAGAGCTGGCCCGCTAAATATTCCAGCCTCTATATAAGCCATTTCAGGAAGAGCTAATAGTGGTTTCGAAAATTCTTCACTTCGGGTCCCGGTAGATAGCACTAAATGAGATAATCCGTTGGTCGCGGCTACATCTATCGCTAAATGCACACTCGCTCTCCAAGAAGCAGTAGAGAAGGGTTGCACGACGCCTGTACTTCCAAGAATCGATATACCACCCAAAACCCCCAGCCTAGAGTTAGTAGTTTTTAGCGCAATTTCCTCTCCCCCAGGAACTGATATTTCCACTATGAATCCAGTTTCAGGATCAAATCCTTGGCTTACGGCAGCCTGTTGAATAGATTCAACAATCATTCTCCTAGGCACCCTAGTGACAGCCGGTTCTCCTACGTCTATTCCAGTCCCAGGACGTGTCACAAGCCCAACACCCTCGCCTCTAGTTATCGTGACACCGCTACGAGTGTGGTCACGTGAGACTTTTACGCATATCTCTGCTCCATGAGTAGCGTCAGGATCATCTCCTCCATCTTTTATCACAGAACATAAAACATGTTCAGAATCAATTATGTCATACCTGTGGATAGTTAATTCAGCTGATTGACCTATAGGCAAATCAATGAGAACTGTCGGCACCTCATCACCGGACAGCAATCTCATTACAGCAGCTTTAGCAGCAGCAGCAGCGGTAGAACCTGTGGTGTAACCAGTACGTAGCTCACGAGGTCCCACAGTCTGCTTGCTATAATCGCTTTCCTCTGATTTGTTGTACATATTTCGGTTAGTCATATATACGCACTCTACTATTATCTCATCACTACTGATTGTCCCAAACAGTTTTTATACGGTCTGCAGCAACTTGAACTATACGCTCGTCCACTCCTAAAGGAGGCGAAATTATCATGGGCACATCTTTGTACAATTCTTGTAACTTTGATATTCCTCCAACTATGTTCCGTTGCAAAATTAAACCTGGGAAAAATACGTACGGGATACAAACGACAACTTTTACACCCCGTGTCTTAACCAAGGTTTCAACTGCATATTCCATTGTGGGATCGCCATAGTGCGATTGAGCAACTTCAACGGCATATCCAGTACCGAGAGTTTGTTCTACCAAGCTACCAAGTTCTTCAAGCCAAACGCATGAATCGTATTCGCTTTTCGTGCCCGCCTTTACCAAGAGGACGCCTACCGTTCCACCATCTAATTGTGGAATATCATCCTTCATCTCCAACAATCTATCACAGACAACATCAGCCAACCTAGCATCGTAACCGAGACCTTGCGCTAAACGTATTTCCAGGCCCGGCGCCTTGGCTTTAAGCTCTTCCAAAACTTCATCCATCTCTTCAGTCGCATGTTTCCCATTCCCCAATAGATATGGCATGACTACTGCTGTACTGATTCCCTTATCCGCCAACAGTTGGATAGCCTGATCAGGATGCGGTTCTATAAATTCAAGACATGACAAAATAACTTCTGAACTGTCAGAGCCAAGGAGACTTTGCAAAGTCGAAGCAGCCCCTTCTAGCCCAACAGGAGTACTTGGACAATCTCTACACCATCGTTGCGAAGTATTCGCTGGATCCCATGCACATGAACACTCTGACTTGCTAGTTCCCCGCTGGCTCCCATGACATAAAAGCACTATGCCACATTTAGCTCGTGTTAATTCGATATCTGCTTTCTTATTGTGTTCAACCACTACGAAAAATGCTCTCCTAGATTATTTACAGCAGGTCAAGCAATCCGTTTACAGTAGCAGCCGCCGCCGAACTACCTCCACGGTTACCTAGAATAGTTATATAAGGCAAATCTCTTTTTGCGAGTTCATCTTTTGATTCCGCACAAGCTACAAACCCAACCGGCATGCCAATGATCAATGCAGGGTTAACTTTCCGTTCATCTATCAAGTCCAGCAATGCTAAAAGAGCAGTAGGCGCATTACCAATAGCAACTATGGATCCATCAATACTATCCGACATTTCTCTGATAGCAGCCACGGACCGAGTCGTGCCCTCTCTCTTTGCACGCTCTGAAACCTCTGGAGTATCGATCTCGCACCTGGTTTGTATATTGCTCCGAGACAAGTGAGATTTAGATATACCGACTTGCACCATTCTTACATCCGTTAACACAGATTTAGAACTTCTAAGGGAATCCAGTCCGCGTTCAACAGAGTTCTGGCTAAACCTGACTGAATCTGCTATGACTGGATCACCTTCAGCACGTACTATTCTGAACAAAATATATTTTTCGTGATTACTCAGATCTTTAGGGTAGATTAAGTTCTCCTCCACCATCTCTAAGCTGGTACGATCTATTTCGTCAGGGAGCAAAGCCAATCTTTCAACTAACGACATATAGTTTCTTCCTGGACAAGACTCTTTTCAATTAAATAACCCCCCTGACATTGCACGATCAGGGGGGTCAACTTACATCACGGATCTCTCTTAAGAATACCACCGTAGACATTAAATCGGTGTCCCTGTTAGCGCAGGGTTGGAACCTCTCTCCCTCGGCGGGTCTCCTGACTCACGGATCCTAGCTCACCGATGCCTTCCCACTCTTTCGACGCAGTGGCTTCAGTTCGGTTTGCTCCCCGCACACAGTGGCGCAACCGCGACGGATTTAAACCGTCTTCCCCTTTAAACACGAAGATTACCTTAGGAGATATCTATTTTTCTTAGCACTAATAATATTGATTACAAGTTAAGCTTGATTCGTAATATAGACCAGCCCAATAATGATGTCAACAAACTGTACTCACACTGTTTTGACCAACGTGTTGTTACCTCATATAATCGAGCGATCACACATGGACTAGCTATTATGGAAAAACTGGTTCTAGAACCCATACGAAATATTTCTGGAGAGTTGCATCTCCCAGGTTCAAAAAGTTTGTCAAACAGACTTCTCCTCTTGTCTGCT
>JAPNTN010000045.1:0-6789 GCA_027249445.1 Dehalococcoidia bacterium
TCGTAATAGAACTCCACTGCCGGCACCGAGTGTGGACACTGGTATGGGTTTAGAACGTATTACTGCTGTATTGCAAGGCAAAAATAATGTTTATGAAACTGATCTTTTCTCAAGCATCGTGGACTGCGTTTGTGATCTGTCCGGTATACCTTACGGTAAATCTGAAGAATCAGATTTCGCTATACGGGTTGTATCTGAACATGCTCGTGCCGCAAGCTTCTTGATTGGTGATGGCGTAGTACCTGCTAATGAAGGGAGAGGCTATGTTCTTCGGAGGGTCATTCGCCGCGCGATAAGATACGGTCGTAGATTGGGATTAGAACAACCGTTTTTGAGCAAGGTGGCTCAATCAGTTTTAGACAAATTTGGGAGTGTATACAAAGAATTATCAGAAAGCAGTGAATTTATCATTCGTGTTATAGGTCTGGAAGAAGATCGGTTTGCAAATACATATGAGCAAGGGAACGCTATTCTCCAGGATATGATAGCCTTCCGAAAAGCTCTCTGGGAGCTCTGTGAGGGTAAAATAACCGCGCAAGATATCGCTGCTACTGGAGCTGATAACAGATTGGTAGGAGACCGGTTTGAAGAGGAATTAACGAGATTTGTTAACATGCTTGCATCTAATCCGGATACTGGGGTTACTGTTGATCAAGCGAATATGTTGCCCGGTGAGTGGGTTTTCTTATTGTCTGACACTTATGGATTTCCCTCCGAGCTGACGGCTGAAATTACCCGTGAACACGGAGTCTCAGTCGATATAGACGGATTTACAGTTGAAATGGATGCTCAAAGAGATAGGGCTCGGGCCGCACAATCATTTAGTGGTGGCATGGAGATGCTCACAGTATATCAAGAACTGGGAGCGGACAAAACGTTATTTGTAGGATACGACCAGGTGTCGGGTCATTCATCGATAGAAGCTTTACTGGTAGATGGCGTATCAGTAATGCACGCTAAAGAATCTGAACGGGTAGAAGTTCTACTGGGTCAAACCCCATTCTATGCTGAAAGCGGCGGTCAGATTGGGGACAAAGGCGAAATTATCTCTCCAAACGGATCGCTACAAGTTTTGGATACCTATAGCCCTATAGCAGGCTTGATAATCCACAAATGTATCGTTTCCAAGGGAGATATAGAGTTTGGAGACAAGGTCAGTTGTCACGTTGATGTTGTTAATAGGACAAATGCAGCCAGAAATCATAGTGCGACGCATTTACTACATGCATCTCTTCGCTCGGTATTAGGACCACATGTCCGACAAGCAGGGTCTCACGTGAGTTCAGATAGATTGCGATTTGATTTTAGCCATGTTAGCTCGTTAACGCATGAAGAACAAATATCCGTACAAACCTTGGCAAATGAAAAAATACGGGACAATCTAAATGTCAGGACTCATGAGACATCTTATGCTGAGGCAGTTAAAGAAGGAGCTTTGGCGTTTTTCGGAGATAAGTATGGCGATGTGGTTAGAGTTGTTACCATGTCTGATGAGCAAGCTTTTAGCGTGGAAGTGTGCGGAGGTACACACGTCCGCGCGACTGGTCAAATAGGTACCCTCTTTGTTCTAGGAGAGACTAGTATAGGGGGAGGAATGAGGCGTATAGAGGCACTATCAGGAAGTGCTAGTGAGCGCTTGTTAATGGATAAGGCGGACACTTTAGATTCCTTGTCTAGGCAGCTTCAGTGCCCAGTAGACGAAATAGAAGAACGTCTAGATGGGTTTGTGAAGGACAATGATGAGCTAAAAAAGCAATTAAACGAACTTCAGAGAGTATTGTCACGACAAGAATCCGAAGAGCTTTTAGGTGCCTACGTGGATATTAATGGTATAAAAGTACTTAGTGCTGAGACTTCTGCTCCAGATGCTGATGCTTTGCGAGAGATGGGAGATTTTATAAAAGCAAAGCTGGGCAGTGTTGCTATCGTATTAGGAAGCAGTAAGCCGGGTAATCCAATTATAGTCGCTATGCTAACAAACGATCTGGTAGAAAAGGGAATGAGTGCCGTAGATATAGTGCGTGGTGTAGCTAAGGTCGTTGGTGGAGGCGGAGGAGGCAATTCTGAAATGGCGCAAGCCGGTGGACGTCACCCTGGTAAACTACCTGAGGCTCTACAAACCGCACCGGAAATGATCAGAACAATGTTAAATTAATGATTTCTGAGAATGTACCACAACGATTAATGGGGTTAGATGTAGGAGACCGTCGAATAGGTCTCGCAGTGTCTTATTGCGAGACTGATTTAATTATGCCTGTTGGACATATCAACAGGTCAAGCTTATCGAATGATATAGACCAACTCTTTGAGTGGTCAAATAAGAGACTTATAAATGCATTTGTGGTCGGGATTCCGTATCGAGAGATTGATTCCCGAAGCACCACTCAAGTGAAGAAAATTCAAAAATTCATCCAAGTATTAAGGTCAAGGACAAAATTGGTAGTACATACTATTGATGAGTCATACACTACAGTTGGTGCCACTGGGATTATGCAGGATAGAGGTGAAGAGCCTTCCAGACAGCGAGGTGATGTTGATGCTCTGGCGGCTGCATTAATACTTGAGCGATTTCTGGTTCAGCAAGCGATAAACTATACAAGACAATCTAGATTTCGGAAATAATATAATCTTCAGATTCGGGTGTCATCGTGCTTAAGTTTAGATCAAACGTGAGTACGGTTGAAGTTTTGAATGAACCACTTAATACTCTGACTCCATTTTTAGCTACTACGCTATCAGCCTCGAGCATATCTAGATCGTCACTCTCTTTGCCTGTCCTGTTACAGACCAAAATAGGAAGACCGGTCTCTTCGGTCCTCCTCTCCCATTCTCCGTCGGGCCCACATCCGCCCGGTCCCCAAGATGATGGAGATACTAATATCTGGGCTCCTTGTGTTTTCAATAAGTTTGAGATTTCGCCTTTATAGGCGTCGGCACATACAAGAATGCCTACAGATATCCCATCACATTCGATTGGTATACATTCGGTCCCTGGACTGGACCACCCTTCAGGACCTTTTAGTGTTTTAATTTTTCTGTGCCGTCCTATAATATTTCCCGATGAATGGATTACAAAAACTGTGTTGAAAAGTGATTCGCTAATAGGATCGCGCTCTGGATACGACATGAATAGTGTAATCTGATGTTTCTTTACTGTCTCACATAGACTAGTCATCCATTCGTCGGGCTGGACTTGGATCCAGTCTGTCCCGATGTATCTCTCAAACAAATAGCCTGGTATGCAGAGTTCCGGAGTTACAACCCAGTGAGAGCCTTGATTGGCTGCAACCTGTATTCCTAATTCAATAAGCTTCCGGTTATGGTGAATATTACCCACTTCGGGCTCTATGTGAAGAAAGGATACCCGAAGACGCTCTTCATTATTTGCTTGGCTCATAGGTCAAACAACTTCCGTTAGTTTTCAGATTAGGACCGATTATTATCTCTAATATTATACCACCGCCGTCAGGTGAAAATACTTGACTAGGTTTAAGTGGAAGGTCAGAATAGTAGTCTCGTATAAATTGCTTTCAGATGCCCTATGGTGTAGCGGTAGCACGTCAGCCTTTGGAGCTGTAAGCCCTGGTTCGAACCCAGGTAGGGCAGCCAAATATATGGCAATTCTTTCGATCTGATTAGCAAAGCAGGACCTAATTCTTTGCCTTGTGCGGGTGTTTAAATGTACGCTTTGATAATTGCAGGTGGAAAGGGCGAACGGTTGAGGCCTGTCACTGACTCTATTCCTAAACCCATGATTCCGGTAGCTGGCAAGCCTATTTTAGAGCATCAAATAAATTGGTTGAAACACGCTGGAGTAACCGATATTGTTCTATTGGTAGGTCATTTGGCTAAATCCATTGAGGAACATTTTAACGATGGATCGGAATTTGGTATTAATCTATATTATAGTCGTGAAGATACCCCGCTCGGAAGGGGAGGTGCTATAAAGAGAGGTTTGGAATTTGTCGAAAGCGAAGATGCTGTATTTGTCATAAATGGAGATATTATCTGTGATCATAAGGCAATAGATGTCTTAGACGAATTTAATGAGCAAAGACGGTTAGTCCCACAGCATATGGCTACCCTAATGGTTGTCCCTATGGTTAGCCCGTATGGCATAGTGTATTTTGACGATGCGAATAAAGTCAGGGACTTTAAAGAAAAAGATGTTTTGCCTTATTGGATAAATGGTGGCGTATATGTTTTTAGTACTAACATCAGAAAATATCTTCCAGACGTTGGGGATCATGAAGTAGAGGCCTTTCCTAGGTTAGCTTCTGATGGGCAAATAGGCATAGTGAAAAGCAATAAATTTTGGAGAAGTGTAGATTCATTTAAAGATCTATCAGAGGTTGAGCATCATCTGACTCATCAGGGGGGCATTACCTAGAGGAAACTTGGCATGACCTCTTCTGATATGGTGTGCATCAACTCTTTAATGCGAATAACATCGCCGGAATTTATTGCGAGTATGATATGGTCTGCTCCTGAAGATTCATATTCAGCTATACCGTTTATCATTTGGTCAGAGCTATCACCTGAGAGAGTAGCTCTCTGGGCAGCCCTCTCACTAGAAGGTTTCCCGTGAGCTTGAACTTCAACTCTGGTAGACCAAGCGAAGTGGGAAATATCTCGATTTTGAGATTCTGCTAACTCTTCTATCTGCTGCTTCCTGACCGAATATGCTGATGGATCTACTCCAGATGGGTGCCATCCGTCGCCCACCCGTGCAGCCCGGGCTAGCGCCCCGTCACTTGCACCACCGATCCATATTGGTATAGAAGGTTTTTGTAATGGTTTGGGGGAGAATTTTAAATCTGAGAAATTCCAGCGGCTACTCGAATATGATGGATTCTCGTTGGTCCACAATTCCTTGAGGATATTGATTGATTCGTTAGTTAACGAACCTCTGTCTTTTAGAGAAATTCCTAAAGCATGAAACTCTTCGGACATAGCGCCGACTCCGACTCCTAGGGTTAATCGACCTCCTGAGATTTGATCTAACGTGGCAGTGTATTTAGCTAGCTCCACAGGGTTATGGTACGGCATAACAAGTACTGAAGTCCCAAGCGTAATAGATTGCGTCGTAGCCGATAGGTATGACAGGATCGAAAGCGGATGATAATATGGTGCGTCGTCCAGACGCTCCCTTATATAGCCATTATTGAATAGGTGGTCCATTACCCATATAGAGTCGAATCCCAATGACTCGGCTAATGGGCCCATCGCTACCACGTCGGAGGGATCAGGGATTCCCCAGTTGTTCGGTATTGTAACGCCGAATTTCATAAATGGTCTTCCCTGTGAGTCTCTGGCTAATGGGTTTTAATTGCTTGGACTAGTCGGGCGGTTTCTATTGCGGCTTCTGCTGAATTGCTACCAAGATTACCCGACTTTCCGCCAGCTCGGTTAATTGCCTGTTCCATGTTGTCAGTCGTCAGTACGCCAAATATGGTGGGAACTCCGGTTTCTCTGCCTGCAGCACTAATTCCCGCTGCTGCCTGTCCTGCTACCATTTCGTAATGGTCAGTTTCCCCTTTTATTACTGCTCCAAGGCATATTACAGCGTCAAATTGGCCGGTTTCGCCGTAGGCTTTTGCCACCACAGGTAGTTCGAAGGATCCTGGGACCCAGGAGATATTTATATCGTTGTCTGTTACGCCATTTCGGGTTAGAGTGTTAACGGCACCTTCTAGAAGTCGGCTCGTGACAAATTCATTGAACCTAGCTACAACAATTGCTATGCGCAATCCTCGTCCGTTTACTTCTATGTTCATTTCGTTCGGCACAACTACTCTCCTGTATCATCAAATCAATTTCTTGTAACAGTTTAACCTGAAAATCATACCTAGTCACCTTTGAGAAGTATATTTCTTATAGCGAATATACGTTGGAACAGTGTGAAAAACGATATCACTGATACTAACAACAATACCCATAGCATGAAATCAACGTTGACTAAATGATCTATGACCAATCCAACACCTAATATTATGACCCTTTCAGTTCTGGTCATCAGTCCTGTCCGCGTATAAGCATTCAGCCCTTCGCCTCGTGCACGTAGATAACTCACCGACTGGGACAAAATCAGAGATAAAATCAATACCATGATATATACAAATGTTTTCTCTTTACTGAAGTCTGATAGGAGTATGTAAGCGGCTATGCCTAGCAAAAGACTTGCCTCTCCTAGTCGGTCTAGTACGGAGTCTAGCAATGCCCCAAAAGGGCTTTCAGTGTTCGTTAAGCGCGCTAAACCGCCGTCAAATAGATCCAAACCAGCGCCGAAAAGAAAGAGTATCCCTCCGTATAATAGCTCTCCTAATCCGACTAATAATGCAGATGCTACACAAAAGGAAAATCCTATGACAGTGGTCCAATTAGGAGTCAGCCCAAGCTTATTCAGTAACTTGGCTCCTGGTACTTCAATATATTGTGCTAGTAAAGATCTAACGTGCTCTCGTTTAAGCATTTAACGCCGTTCGGGAGACTGAATTGTTGAGCTGTTCATAGTAGAACTCTTCGATAGTGTGTGCTATTGATCCCCAACTATATCTCTGAGCGGTGATTTTGGCTATAGAGCCCATGTGTAGCCTCAATTGGGGATTTTTAATTAAGTACAATATCGCTTGTTCCATATCGCGTAGTTCGTAAGTATTGACTAGTAGGCCTTCGTATCTTGGCCTTATTATCTCATTATAACCTGATATATCGGAAGCTATTACAGGGATACCAGATGCCATCGCCTCAAGAAGCACTATACCAAAACTCTCTGGGCCTGTTGAAGGG
>JAPNTN010000046.1:0-12976 GCA_027249445.1 Dehalococcoidia bacterium
TCAGAATACGAAGTGGATGTATTAATATTCGCCACAGGCTATGATGCAGTTACCGGATCACTAAATAAAATCAACATTCATGGTATTGGGGGAGAGATACTCAGCGAGAAATTTGCAGGCGGTCCCCGTACATTTATGGGCGTAACCAGCACAGGATTCCCAAATCTATTTACAGTCAACTCAGCCTCAGTGGGCAACTTCCCTAGGGCAGCGGAAGCACTAATTGACTGGGTATCTAAAACTATTCGCTGGGTACAAGACAAAAATTATAACCGTATCCACCCGACTATAGAATCCGAAGATGCCTGGGTTAGGCATGTTAATGAAGATGGGGCTGGGATTTTGCGGACCCAGGGAGCAGAGGCAAATTCTTGGTATGTAGGAGCCAATATACCCGGAAAAGCCCGAGTACTATTAACCAGCCCAGACAGTGCCCCAGCAATGCGAGCAATACGAGATGAATGCGCTGAAAAAGGGTACGAAGGCTTTGTGCTAGAGTAGGCTAAATCACCGAGACATTGATTAGTATGCTATGATTCTCAATCAGCAACTTGGAGGTGCAATAATATGAAAGTCTGTTTCTTCCACCTTATGCCGTACCAAGATCTTCCTAGTGATTTCGAGGAAAATTATCGTAGTGCATGGGTAGATGCGCCCAACAGTCTGTTTGATCCCGAAAGATGCCAAGACTATTATGACGACTACTTGGAAGAACTCCAATTTGCGGACACAGTCGGATTTGATGGTGTTTGCGTTAACGAACACCATAATAACGCTTACGGATTAATGCCTTCGCCAAACTTAATTGCTTCGGTGTTATCTAGAACTACCTCAAACGGCGCCCTAATAGTATTAGGAAACAGCCTAGCGTTATATCAACCGCCAGTTAGAGTGGCCGAAGAAATGGCCATGCTTGACGTTATGAGCAAAGGGCGCTTAGTCGCTGGTTTCCCCGTCGGAACATCTATGGACACTACACTTTCATATGGGCAAACTCCCATTACACTAAGGGAAAAACACTCTGAAGCTCATGACCTGATTATGAAGGCCTGGAGTAACCGTGAACCCTTTATATTCAATGGTAAATACAATCAACTACGTTATGTAAATATATGGCCTCGCCCTCTTCAACAACCTCATCCGCCAGTCTGGATACCGGGAAGTGGCAGCCTGGAAACATGGGATTGGGTATTAGATAGGAACTACGTCTATTGTTACCTAAGTTATTTTGGTTATCTCAGAGGATTAAGAGTAGTCAACGGATTCTGGGACCGCGTAGCAGAGCGAGGACTAGACGATAACCCTCATAGACTAGGGTTTTTGCAGCTTGTATGTGTTTCTGAGACTGACCAATCTGCAGAACAGGAATACGCAGAACACGTAAAATACTTCTACCGTAAAATGTTACGAATACACCCCCCTTATGCTGAAGCTCCTGGCTATAGATCGATCAATTCCATTAGAGAATCAATTCGACCTCAAATAGGGGAGGAGGCACAGAAAGCAGCGGGCGAACTAGAATGGAAAGACTTTATTGAGCAAGGACATGTAATAGCTGGCAGTCCTGAAACCGTTCGTGACCAACTTGTAGAAGCAGCAAAGATGCTCAGAGTCGGACATTTGATGTGTTTGTTGCATATAGGCAGTATGCCAAAAGAACTCACCCTCAAGAATACCGAATTATTTGCCAAGGAAGTAATGCCTGCCGTTAAAAACTTATGGACTGAATATCCTGATCCGTGGTGGCCCGAAAAGGTCAATACTACTTCTCCTGCAGTAGTAGGAGATTAGCTAGAAGTTTAAACGTTGCTCGACTGGGCGCGTTCAATATTAACAGCGCACACCTTGTATTCGGGTATTTTTGACGTAGGATCATAAGCAGCATTGGTCAAGAAATTAGCTGCCGACTCGGATAGCTTAACAAATGGGATGAAGATCTCTCCTTCCCGCATTTTGTCAGTAACCAAAGCTATTCCTGTTAGCTCTCCACGTCGCGAAGTTACTTTAATGTTTTGTCCATCCAACAGGCCGTACTTCTCCGCATCCGCAGGGCTTACTGATACCTGTAATTCTGGTGATCGAGCCATTAAATTAACTACTCTACGGGTGATAGTCCCTCCATGCCAATGGTAAAGAACTCGGCCGGTATTAAGCATAATTGGGAAACGTTTATTGGGACGTTCTGCAGCGATAGGCCCTTGTTCGAAAGGCACAAATTTAGCTCGGTCACCTCTGGGGAATGTCTTTTCATATAAGAATTCGGTCCCTGGGTGATCAACATCAGGGCATGGCCACTGGATTCCAGATTTCTGAATACGCTTGTAATTTATACCAGATATTATTGGTGTTAAGCCAGCCATTTCTGAGAATATTTGCTCAGGATTTTTATAACGAAATTGGGCTTCTAAACCCAATCCCAATTTCTCACTAACTCTGACTCCCAATTCAGAAATTATTTCCCAATCGGCTCTACCTTGACCTATGGGGTTGATCGCCTGTCTAATCCTCTGCACCCGTCTCTCACTATTAGTAAATGTTCCATCTTTCTCAGCATAGCTGACAGCCGGTAATACCACATCAGCTATCTGTGCCGTTTCGTGAAGAAAAATATCTTGAACGACAAGAAAATCCAACTGCGCAAACATTTTTTCAGCATGATTAAGATCTGGCTCACTCAGCAGGGGATTTTCGCCAGTAATATACATGGCCTTAATCCCTTCGGATTTTCCTATTGATTCAACCATTTCAGTGACTACAAGCCCTTTTGTACTCGGAAGATTTTGCCCCCACGCATCTTCAAATTTTCGTATCGATTCAGGCCGCAAGCCCTGATATCCAGGCAAACTGTCAGGCAAACATCCTGAATCTCCGCATCCCTGCACATTATTTTGACCTCTTAGCGGAGATATTCCAGCCCCACGTTTCCCTATCTGCCCGGAAACCAGAGCCAAGTTCAGTAACCCATGAGCGTTCGCCGTGCCATTTGTGTGCTGAGTGATGCCCATCCCCCAGATTAGGCAAGAACCTCCTGTTTCTAGTCCTGGACCTGATCGAGTCGGAGGTGGATTGGCATAAGTTCTAGCAGCATCTATCAGATCCTGCTGTGTTATACCAGTAATATCCGCAACTTTCTGCGGGCTATATTCTTGAATAATCTTGCACCAAGCCTCATAACCTTCAGTCCTGTCCATAACAAAAGAACGATCCAATAACCCTTCTTTTATAATGACATTAGCTATCCCATTGAGTAATGCGACATCAGTGCCGGGCATAGGCCGAAGCCAAATATCTGCATAATCACACATATCTATTCGACGAGGGTTTATGACAATCAGTTTCGCTCCCCGTTCGACTATTGCTCTACGCATCCTCGATGCCGCTACAGGATGGTTAGAAGTTGGATCACAACCGATTACTACCAAGCAGCGTGCATCTTCATAATCAGTATATGAATTGCTTGTCGCACCACTACCTAAAGACTCCAACATTGCCTCAACCGATGGAGAATGGCATAGACGCGTGCAATGATCGATATTATTGCTCTGCATTATCAACCTGGAAAACTTTTGTTGCACATATCCATCCTCATTAGTTGCCTTGGCAGAACACAGAGTTCCAAAAGCGCCTCCTTGATAGTCAATCAACCTACTAGCGATCAGATCTAAAGCATCCTCCCATGTAGCCGGCATTAAGACTCCGTCCCGACGAATTAATGGTTCCTTCAATCTATCAGAATGCGTTACAAAGCCCTGCCCGAATCTTCCTTTAACACACAACATCCCCACACTGGACAAATTATCTGGATCATCGAACACCTCTATGATATTCTCGTCAGCATCAGTTGATATTTGTATTCCGCACCCCACACCACAATAGGGGCACGTTGAAGATACAGGATTTAAAACAGGTAATGTTTCTTTCGAGCGTATTTCCACAGGTGATGCCGACTTTAAATGGATCGCCCCTGTGGGGCAAACTGAAAGACACTGGCCACAAGTAGTACATATAGACTCCACCAGAGGCTTATCCATAAATGTGCCAATTCTGCTTCCAGTCCCGGTACCCAAGTGATCTATCGCACCAATAAACTGATGTGAGTCTTGACAAGCATTAACGCATCTAGCGCACAATATGCAGGCGTCCATACTAATATCAAAGACTGGGTTGCTAGTATCAGATTCCTCCCTATCTCGAGTCGCCCACGTGCTAGATGACAATCCATACTTATCAGATGCCTGTTTAAGTTGACCTAGATCTATATCATCTTGAACCATGCCAAGGGTTAAATCCAATATTCCTTTTCGGATACGCTCAACGCCGGAGCTATTGGTGTCCACTACCATCCCGTTGATAGCAGGTGTTGAACATGATGCCGGCATACCTCGAACACCTTCGATTTCCACTATGCACGTACGGCAGGCGCCGATCGGTTTCATATCGGGATCTTTGCACAATTGGGGGATATAGGTTCCAGACGAGTTGATAACATCCAGTACCGATTGACCTTCTTCTATATCAACTTTTTGCCCATCTAGAATTAAGTGTATTGTCATATCTTCAATCGCATAATTAGTTATGATTTCGATTTATTGAGAGCAGCGACCTGATTACGTAATAAAGGAATCAAGTGTTTTCCATATTCAAGTGCATCAACTATAGGGTCAAACCCTCTCAGTATAAAAGCCGTACACCCTGCTTTGTAATATTCCATTAGTGAATCTACTACTTGACTTACCGTACCTACTAGACAAGTTGTATTTCCTGCTCCTCCGCTGGCATAAGCAATCGGCATCCATAATCGTTTATCGTATATATCTTTTTCCTTTGCAAATTCAACTAACCTCTTTGATAACATAGATTGGGCGCGTGCAGATTCCCCAGGTGCTATTTTTCCTTGAGTCGCACCCTTGATTCTATCAAGTATGTCATATGCCTTCTCCCACGCTTCGGATTCAGTTCGTCCTATGATTGGCCGGAAGGATATGCTAAATCTAATATCATTGCTATGCTGCTTGGCACGCTTTCTAATATCAATTATCCGCTGTTTAATAACGTCTAAAGGTTCTCCAAGAAAAGCATAAAAATCAGCTTGCCTACTTCCGATATCTAAAGCCGCAGATGAAGCTCCTCCGAAAAACAAAGGCACACGCGGTTGCTGGTAGCAAGAAACCGTGCTCATAGCACCATTATAGGAATAAAATTCGCCTTCATGATCTAACGGTTCTACTCCTGACCAAATATCTTTAAGTACAGAAATATATTCGTCAGTACGCCTATAACGGGAGTCATGGTCCAACCAGTCACCATCCTGTCTCTGCTCTATATCGCTGCCCCCAGATATAATATGTACAGCAATCCTACCTTTGGTAAGTTGATCAAGTGTCGCAATCTTTCGGGCAGCCAGTGTAGGTGCAACGAACCCAGGCCTATGAGCTATCAAATAACCCAGTTTTTCAGTTTTTGATGCAGCATAGCCTGCAACCTCAAAACCATCCGGAGTACTAGAAGAATATCCTGTCAAAACCATATCAAAATCAGATTTCTCATGAGTCACAGCAAATTCTGCTATATAATCAGGGTCTATCCCAGGCAATACCTCACCGCCAGGATTTATACCTCCACCAAAAACACTTAAACTGGCTCCCGAATTAATAGACGCCTCTTTCACAACGCCAATCATTCCGATAACCTTGACCTCTTTACTGTATATGAGTTCCATTACACTTCATCTTGTCACATCTTTTCTTTTTTACCAGTCAATTCATCTCTAAAAAAATAGAGACCACTTTTCACGACATTTCCGGCCATCTGCCCTAATCCGCACAAAGAAGCTCCCGCTAAGATATCAGACAGTAACTCTAAGTCTTGGATAGTCTTTGTAGAATCGTCATCTTCTTCTAACTGCGATAGCATCTCGACCACCCTAGGTGTACCTTCTCGGCAAGGGGTGCATTTACCACAAGATTCTGAAGCGTTATATTGAGCAAGAGACTTAACAACCTCTTTTACTGGAACTTCTTCATCCAGAACAATTACCCCGCCTCCCCCCATAACTACACCACTTTCGTGCAACCAGCCGGGTTTCATTTGCGTATCAATTTCAGAGATGGGCAACACTCCACTGGAAGGACCTCCAACCGCCAATAGTTTTGCCGATTTCTCAGGGAGGTTCCCTCCACCAACATCAACCACGATTTGGCGAAGTGTAGCTCCCATAGGTAATTCCATAAGACCAGGACGACAAACGGAACCACTAAGACTATAAAGCTTTGTTCCAGTGGCTTCTGGTAATCCTATCTGAGCGAAACTCGTCGCCCCGTTCAACAATATGGCAGGAACATTTGCCAACGTTTCAACGTTATTTATTACTGTAGGTTTCTGAAAAAGCCCAGACTCAACTGGAAACGGCGGTTTTAATCTCGGTTCACGCCTTACACCTTCCATAGTATTTATTAGCGTGGTTTCTTCTCCGCAAACATAGCCACCTGCTCCTATCCTCAATTCAACAGTACAATTAAAATCAGACCCTAATATATGGTTTCCGATCAATCCAGTAGCTTGAGCTAAGCGAATAGCTTCAGAAAGCCTTGCTGATGACAAATTGGCCTCCGCATTGACATAAACATAACATTTTGAACATCCGCTAGCGTATGCAGCTATCAATGCTCCTTCCAACAATCGATGAGGCATCCCTTCTAATATATGTCTATCCTTAAAAAGGCCTGGTTCACCTTCCTCAGCATTTACTACCAAAAATCTTTCCGGTGAATCCGTATTGCGTGCGGTCTCCCACTTTCTTGATGTTGGAAAATATGCCCCTCCGCGCCCCAATAAACCCGATTGAGCGACTTCTAGTGTCACGTCAGCAGGTGTCATACATAACGCCTTCAATAAACCGTGGTAACCTCCGTAAGACAAATATTCGTCCAGAGAATAAGGATCTATATCGCCAACGCCAGACATCAGGCTTAGGTGTTGAAGCGAAAAGAAACGTTCTAAGTTAACACCAGGCTTTCTACATTCGTTATTGACCAGCGAATTCCGTATTTCTGTCAAATCTGTATAATTGACATTCTGGAAGTAAGAGACATTCCCAGATTGATAATTCACTATCACTTGCGGTGCAGCGAAACACGCACCATCACATCCAGTTTTTACGACATCAAAATCCCCTACATTAAGACCGTTCTTCAACTCATCCGCTAATAAAGACGCTCCCA
Source organism: Dehalococcoidia bacterium (assembly GCA_027249445.1). GTDB lineage: Bacteria > Chloroflexota > Dehalococcoidia > Lucifugimonadales > UBA3495 > UBA3495. The sequence goes on from JAPNTN010000046.1 coordinate 7,221, forward strand.
CTGAAGCGCTACATTGACCAACCTGAACCACCACCCTAGTTCTACCTATTCGGTTCTCCAGTCTCGTAACTGCATCAAAAACCATTTGTTCGTAAGATGAGACCATCGGGTCAATCATATTAATCTGACCTTTTAGTAATTTGGCTTAGTACACTTTTTTCAGTTGCACGAGAAAACCATTGCCCTTCCACTTCTACTAGCGGAGCCATAGAACATGTAAATGCACAATCGGTAATCTGTATAGATACATCATCCCCTAGGACAGAGGATAACTGATCATATATACCCTTTCCTCCCATGTACCAGCATGACAACCCTGAGCATATTCTGACAGTTTGTCTGTCATCGACAAAAAACTTGATATCTGAATAACTTGTTGCCGCACCATATACCTCACTAGCTGGGACCTTTAAGTGCCAACTAACTATCTGGAGAGTCCATTCTGGTATGAAATCAAACTCTTCTTGAATAAAATGAAGCACAGGCAATAAATAGGTTTTTTCGCGAGGATACTTTGCTACTAGCATTGGCCGTAATTCTTTCCGTTCCAATACAATCACCACTGTCCCATATAATCGTCAAACATCAATTTACTAAAAGTGAATCTAGCCCCAATTCACACATTTTTGAAGATGGTATTAATCCATCCTTAGTCCAACCCCTACAAACGTAGTAACCTTCCACCATTGTGTCCAGTTCTTCTTGACTCAAGACCACCCCGGGCATTACGCCGTCTGGGAGAGGTTCATTTAGTATCCTATGCGGAAGTGTGTCGTCACAACGACGCCAACCTTCTCGGATGTTAAACAACTTTTTCAGATTATTTATCCGCTCACCACACACTTTCAACTCAGCTGGAGTAATATCAAGCCCGGTAATTAAGTTATAAGCTTCAGCGGAATCTGAGTAAAAGTCATCAAACGCCTTACGTAAAAACTTGCACCAAACTAGCGAATCTAAAACCGCTGTGAAATCTTCACCAGAAACTGCCACTTCTGACCTACGATTGTCCGCTCCGAATCTATCCACTGATCCAGACAAGTCGGCTTCATATCCGGAGGTTCGATTATGACAAGCACCACGTGGAGTTATTGCAAACCCAAGCGCCATAGTTTTTAGAGATCGAGGTTCATATCCCGGCATCTCCAGCCCTTTAACATGCATAGCCCAACGATCCGACCGTTCACCGACTATTTCAGAAGCACGTTTACTTCCTAAAGCGAGTAAATCCCCAATGCCTTCGCGATGACCTATCATAGATACTGTTTTCAACAGATCCCGAGATTCTAAAAAACTGAGATTTATACCCTCATCCTCGGCATCAATCGAAATGCCTTTTTCATAGCACTCCATAGCCCACGCGATAGTCGCACCACAACTAACAGTGTCCATTCCTAATTCGTCACATAATCTTGCTGCGCGGATTATGGTATTAGGGTCGTCGACGTTGCAGAGTGGCCCAAACGCAAATAAACTCTCATATTCCATTCGTCCAGTATTTTTCTTTCCGTTATCCGTGGTTACAAGAATCTTTTCACATCCTATAGTGCAATTCGAACAATATGCATTTTTCTCAAAATGCTTTTCAAATAATTCCTCTCCACTGATCTTATCTGCATTCTCAAAAGTAGCCTGTTGAAAATTCTTTGTTGGCAGTATTCCGAAGCGATTAAATAAAGAAACATTTGCCATAGTACCTAAATTTCTATATTTATCAGTACCTTCTCCAAGACTCTTAGCAGATATTTTCCTTCTATAACATTCAACCCCTTCAGGGTCATATATCTGAGTGGTCATTTCACCGTTTATTGCTAACGCCTTAATATTTTTGAAGCCCATTACCGCTCCCAGGCCACATCTTCCTGCCTGACGCCCACCATCATTAGCTATACTGGCATACAACACCTGATTTTCGCCTGCCGGACCAATAGATGCTACCCTAACATTCTTACCAATCCGATCCTTAACAGATTTTTCTGTATCAAATGTACTTAATCCGACTAAACCAGACGCATCCATAAAAACCGGCTTACCATTGTCTATGTGTAAAAGTGTAAAATCTTGAGCTCTGTTTAGTAATATAAGGGCGTCTCCACAAGCACTCTTTAGAGCATCCGCCAAATGACTAGAGGATAAAGAATCCGCGATAAAACTAGTCAAAGGTGATTTAGCCAATACTGCAAACTTACTAGTAGTTGTAAGACGACTCCCGACGAAAGGACTTGTAGCAAATATCAGTGGATTATCCTCAGATAATGGCTCAGCCTGCGGTGGACAATACCTGTATAGGAGGTAGGTACCTAGTCCTATACCGCCCAAGTAGTTACGATATATATCCTCGGGTATGTAATCCCACCGGGAAGTTTTGAGCGAAAGGTCGACTACCAAAACCTTACCGTGATAGCCGTACATTTTTACCCTCCGGCCTGATTCGACAAAAGTATGATTGAGTCGTCACTGTTTACATGGAAGTTATTGCCATCTAAAAATTTCAAACCATTTAAATTGATTGCGTATGTGTCTTTGATATCAGTACCTTCATTATTTATGGCAATACCTACTAATTCTGGACACACCTTTGATAACGCGAAAGCAAGATTATGCCTATCACATACTTGAGGGATCTCCACGCAAAGGTACTTTCTCTTAGTCCTGAGCCTCAGTGTGCCATATACTTCGACAGTTACTGGGACCAAGGGTACGTTCTCTAGGTTCACTGATCTTCCTTTATAATGGATAGTGCCCTATCCAAGTCAGATTGATAGTTAATATTAAAAAAACTGAGTAAATCAGGGTCTATGGTTTTTACAACATCCTCGTCAATATAATTAACAGTAACCTTAGAGAAAAAATTCGTTATTTTAAGATCATCTGTATCTAGCTGGTTTTTCATATATGGAAGACAATTCCTAGAATACATAGCATGAGTTGGCTCGGGCCGATTAGACAAGACCGGAACACATATATCAGAAGTGATCCCCATGTCGATTATTTTTTTCAATAAGGTCAGATTCAAAAATGGCATGTCGCATGCCACTACCAAACCAAATTCCATTTTCGATGACGTAAGTCCTGAGTAAATCCCACCCAAAGAGCCCTTACCAGGATATTCATCTAATACCGTCTTAACATCTGTCGGTATAGTTCGTTCAGGATATCTGGAAACGTTTGATAATACGACCAATACGTCATTGCATACTTCTCGCATTCGGTCTATTACCCTCGTTATCAGATATTGACCGCCAACGACTTCCACTGCCTTATCTCTACCTAGACGACGACTCTCCCCTCCTGCTAGGACAATACCCGATACTGTAGCCACATTTTCTCCTTAGCTATCAGATGCTTTGTATTACAGGCTGAGTATAGCATAGGCAAACCTAGGTATAGACCACCCAGCGAGTTTGTAATATAAATGATTTTTAGAAAGTATCTGAGAGAATAAATCGCATCCATTATATCTACAGGGAGGATACGAACAGCTATATGCGTAAAACAGCTTTCTTATATAGCCAATTATTATCTCAGCACGTTCTTAGTGACACCCATCCCATGAGACCGATTCGGTTACAACATACTTATGACTTACTAAATAGTTACGATGTGTTTAATGAGTCCTCAGTTAGATTAGTACACCCACGGAATGCCTCCCCAGAAGAGTTATCACTAATACATAGCCACGATTACATTTCGGCTGTAGAAAGCTTGAGCATCGAAACAGAAGAATTTGACTCTGACAGATATGGATTCAGTGCCAGAGGAGACAACCCTGTTTACCGCGGGATGTACGAAGCCGCTACTTTGAGCACCGGTTCTTCTTTAATAGCAGCTGAATTGATAAATTCTAGAAATGTAGATATAGCCTTCAATATATCTGGAGGCCTTCATCACGCTATGAGATCTTCTGCTTCTGGTTTCTGCATTTTTAACGATCCGGCCATCGCTATCAAATACTTAATTGGTCAAGGAAAACGGGTGGCTTACATAGACGTGGACGCCCATCATGGCGACGGTGTCCAACAAGCTTTCTACAACAATAATAACGTCTTAACCATTTCAATCCATGAATCAGGGCAATATCTTTTCCCTGGCACAGGATTCAGCAACGAAACAGGCTCGGATAACGCTGACGGATACTCGATCAACTTACCCTTGTTCCCGTACACTACTGATGATATCTACGTATGGGCGTTTGAACAAACCGTAATACCAATAGTTCAAGCATTCAAACCCGATGTGATAGTTGCTCAACTAGGTATAGATACCTATTACTCAGACCCATTAACCCATCTAAATATAACCTCATCCGGATATGAAAAAATAGTAGAACATATTATTGAGTTTGATGTGCCATTACTAGCATTGGGAGGGGGAGGGTACGACGTATTAGCAGTGGCAAGATGTTGGTCCTTAGCATTCGGTAAGATGAGCGGGATTGATTTACCAAATAAGATACCGACATCTTTTTCAGAAAATCACAACCTAAATGTATTGAGAGACACAATTGAGATTGATTTACCCGATGACATGAGGGAGATGGTGAATGGTACAGCAGAGAAAAGTATTGAGTATATTAAGCAGAACTGTTTTCCAACCCATAAAATTAGGGAGGGTTAGTAGTTTATACTAACCCTCCCTAATTTTATGGACAATACGAATTAATATATATTGTTAATTGACCTGGACGTCCTCTTTTAACATGTCCTTTGCTACATCACCTACATTACCTTCAATGCAATCACGAAGACTAGAATATACTGACTTTTTAATAGCATCCATCATCCAAGATTCCAACTCAGGATCTGTTTGATAACTATTCTTCGTAGATATCAATCTTTGCAACAAGGTTAAATAATGATATTGCAACGGACTTAAATGTTGGTCAATGCCGTCGATTGTATAATCATTCACCGTGTTAATTACTTCCTGTTCGGTACTTTCTGGTTGTGCGCTCATCTTCACTCTCCAAAACCCACTATCTGCCAGATAAGATTAGGTGCGCTTACCCCAATTATATCAGATGATAAGACCCTAATGTAAATGGCAATTTTGTGGTTTGATTAGACTTCTCTAAATTCACCTTCTACTGTGTCATCCCCAGAATCTGATTGCCCATCGGGAGGTACATCGGAATCTGGGGTACCACCCTGCGAATATACTGCCTGCCCTATCTGTTGCATTGCAGTACTCAACTCGGCCATAGCAGTCTGCATTTGAGCTACATCATTAGCCTCTATAGCCGTTTTAAGAACCGAGATTTTCCCTTCTACATCAGATTTGAGGTCCTCTGGAACTTTATCAGCATTATCTTCAATTAATTTTTCAGTGCTATATACTAGCGAATCCGCCTCGTTACGAGTCTGAATCTCTACACGCTTTCTTGCATCTTCTTCTTCATTAGCTTTAGCATCTTCTTTCATCTTATCTATTTCTTCATCGGACAACCCTGAACTAGCCTGAATCACTATTTTTTGCTCTTTCCCAGTCCCCTTGTCTTGTGCTGATACACTAAGAATAGAATTAGCGTCTATATCAAAGGTAACCTCAACCTGTGGGATACCTCTTGGAGCAGGGAGAATGCCGTCAAGAATAAATCGTCCTATTGACTTATTATCCGCAGACATAGGCCTTTCACCCTGTAAAACATGGATGTCAACGCTGCCCTGATTATCCGCCGCCGTTGTGAAAGTTTCCGTTTTCTTAGTTGGGATAGTCGTATTACGATCAATCAGGGTAGTCATAACCCCACCGAGAGT
>JAPNTN010000047.1:0-4496 GCA_027249445.1 Dehalococcoidia bacterium
GAAATGCATATGACGGCATGTGAGGCCCAAGATTGGTCTGTACGTCTCAGGTTTTGATAGATGTACACACTCACAAATGATAGAACAAGTAATAAAGGGGCTCCGGCGGCTAAGAAGAATAGTATTGGTCGTGACCGGTATTCGATGACGGGTTGCACTCCCATAATTTGAGAGTTGAGATCCAAATAAAAAGGTGTATACAAAAGTACTGAACCGAGAATGATCGGCGAATAGAATATTATAGAATCTATTACTATGTATATTGACGGACGAGAACACGAAGAAATGTGTAGATTATGTACTAGGATGACCAGCGCCAGTAAGAACCATATTACTGGTAGATCCCATGAGTTCAAAAAACCTTGAGCCCCTATGATGATGGATATAACGATTATCTGAAGGGGATTGTTTTTTATCCATGAAAAATTTAGGGGCGTTTTATGGCAATACAGGTTTAAACAAACACTTAGCGATAATAAAAAAAATGGTATAGCCATCATGTGAGGGTGGAGATCCCCTAATATAAAAGAAAAGAAAGGGAACTCTGTAATGGTGTAGTCCATGCTTATTCCGTGTATTACAGTGTCAATAAGCCTTGTGGATCGCCACCACCACCAGGCAGATTCTGGAAAGTATCCACCGCTTGTTGAAATCTGCCCGTCCAGACCTTTGATGTTGAGCCACTCGATTATGCTCTGGTTCAGCCATCCCCTATGATAAAGAAACTCTACAGGTCCGGCTAAATTGCTTATCATTGTCAATGCCAGGATTGATAAAACCCCTATGGTTATCGCAGTACGCAGGCGCGCTCCGGATAATCTTGAGAGATTAGTTGACAAGCCAAAAATAGATATCCCTGCTAAAGCTGGTATTGTTGCAACTGCGAGGTTATAGGATATTTCACTAGGGACAGCTGTTAGTTTGGTAAATATCGCCATTATCAGGTATCCAAAATAATAATAGCTAATTGAATGACCTGAAAACCAAGGATCTTCTGGAGGAAACTGCGTAGCAGATACAAGTGCGTTTAGGATAGCGAAATCCATGGGTTTTTCGGTGTGATTTATACTAGCGCTACCAGATATTATTGCGATCCACGCGCATATTAGGGTTAAGAATATAATCTCGGTCAAGATAATGATTCGGTATTCTGACCTAAGGTAATTCTTTATTGCTTTAAAGTTGTTTATTAGAAGAACAGTAGAAGCAATGCTTAGAAGGCCCACACATAGTATAGCAATGTAAGTAGAAGGGTTTACGAGCCCTGTTGTACTTAATGCCCAGAAGAGATATCCAATTAGGATAAGCGTAAGAGCTTTGTTTATTGTGTAGCCCTTGTCTGGTAGATTAGGGAATAGCTTGAATGATATTGGTATTCCTACTATTCCGGTAAGTTCAATTGCAATGATCCATATTATTGGTTCGAGCATATTATAGAATGGTAATACTATCGGATATCGTGGTTTGTAGTATCACTGATTGAATCAGACTGTAATTCTTAGATAGTATTCTACTGAATCTACGCAGGTTCCGAAAGCAACCCTTCTACGAACTCGATTGGTTCAAAGGGAGCTAAATCTTCAATCGACTCACCCGTTCCGATAAATAATATTGGAATTTTAAGTTCGTCGTGGATCGCAAGAACGATACCGCCTCGTGCGGTACCATCGAGTTTGGATAGAAATATTCCAGTACACCCTACTGCTTCATTGAATGCCCGAGCTTGCTCTAAGCCATTGTGGCCTGTCGTAGCATCTATAGTTAGTATTATCTGGTGAGGGGCGCTTTCGTCGAGTCTGGATATTACACGACTAATCTTCTTTAGTTCTTCCATAAGGTTGGATTTATTGTGCAGCCTTCCTGCTGTATCTATTATGAGTACATCGGCTGATCTTGCTTTTGCGGCTTGATATGAATCGTAAGCGACGGCTCCTGGATCAGATCCTTGGTTGTGGCTTATAACGTCTACGTTAAGTTTTTCTCCCAATACCGTGAGTTGCTCTGCCGCCGCCGCGCGGAATGTATCGGCTGCTCCTAATATCACTTTCTTCTCATTGATTGCAAAGAAATTAGCTAATTTAGCAATACTAGTTGTTTTTCCTACACCGTTAACGCCTACCATTAGTATCACATACGGCTTTGTTATGTGATCGTCTGTCCAAAGATTTGGATTTGATGATGATTGAAGCATGCCATTCAGAATGGTTTTCAGCAGATTAATGGCTTCTTCTGGGTCATCAGAACGCGTGTTTCTAAGACCCGATTTGAGGCCTTCAAGTATATCGGCTGAGGTGGAAACTCCGACGTCCGCAGATATCAATATTTCTTCAAGATCATCCCAGAGACCGTCGTCAATGTTGTTATTACGCAACATGGAGAATATTTGCCCAAACCAACTATCTCTGGTTCGTTTTATCCCGTCTATAGTCTGTTTGCGGTTTTTATTAGGGTCACGCTTGAATATACCTAGCATAGACTAGATCCTCGTTGCGATGGTTAATTTACTAAGGGCGTCAGACGCGGCATTTTGTTCTGCTTCAGACTTCCTTGTCCCAGTTCCTGTGCCGATGACATTTTCTTCTAGCGAGACTTGGATAGTAAATATGGGTTCATGATCTGGGCCTTCCATGGATATGACTTTGTAGCTGGGCGATGGTTTGCCAATTCCTTGGTAGTGTTCTTGGAGGAGTGACTTATAGTTGTTAGTTTCTGTGTGTATGGATGTTAGATCAGTTAATCGATTACCGTAGGTTCGTGTTATGAAATTTCTAGCGCAATCTAAGCCCTGGTCTAGGTAGATTGCTGCAACGACGGCTTCATAGGCAGCAGCTAAATTGGATTCAGTGTTACGACCTCCGCTCTCACTGTATCCTCTTCCTAATACGAGGAACTCACCTAAGGTTAATTCTTGGGCTATGATGGCTAAAGTTGAGCCTCTAACCAAGTTAGATCGCCCTTTTGACAATCCCCCTTCGTCCAGATGCTGGCATCTAGCGTACAATTCTTGGGAAACGACCAAATCTAGGACCGCGTCTCCCAAGAACTCTAACCGTTCGTATGAACCTAAAGTTAAGTCGTCAGTCTCATTTAGGGCTGATCGGTGTACCAATGATTGCGCTAACAGACTTTTATCTTTGAACTCAACTTCAAGTATTTGTTCTAGTTTCTCAATGCCCAATTGATCATCCTAAATAATTCCCTGTGGCCATGGGGGCTGAGGTCTTTTAATTTCTCCGACGTGCTTATGTTCGGATACCATCGTTTTAATTGTTTCGTACATCTTTGCTGATTCTTCATCTGGCGGTATAAACATTTTTACAAAGGCTGCATTTCCTGATGGGGATACATATGTTGGGACCCCAAATACCCCATACTCCTCCACGGCTTTAGTATGACTAGCGCCTATCTGTTCTAGCAGGCTGGGGTCTAGCAAGTCCTCCTGAAATTGGCCTTTATCTATGCCTGCTATTGTAACTGCTTGATTTATTACCTCAGGATCCATTAGGTCTTGTTTCTCTTCGTGCCTGAGTTTTAGCAGCGCCATGAAGAAAGCGTCAAAAGCCTCTTCTCCTTGTCTTTTAGCTGCCAATCCTGCACGGTGGGCTAATAATGTGGTATCGGTGCCATCGAGAGCTTCTGGTTGCTCCCAGTACTTAAAATCGTCTCCTTTGTCACTGTTGGCTTGAACAAGTGAGAAAGGCTGCCAATCTATGGATACCTTTTTACCTGTTGATGCTTCCACTTTCGACAGCCACACGGCCGCGTTGTAGACAAATGGTCAACGAAAGTCAAAAAATGTGGTAAATTCGAAGTTTGACATATGTAGCCTCCTGTATTAATTATGGCTTCCAGTCGTTTGAATTTTAGCATCAACAAAGTAAGCATGTCCAAGATTGCTTGGGGGTGCTTATATATGAGCATTATCCGAATACCTCATGCTATACTATTGGTCTTCAGGAGGCCGTCACGCGAGATCCTCATAACATCTTAGAACCAACCGAATCTGTAGCAAGAAGTCTCACAGGATCGTACCTGCGGTTTTTTCAAGAATTGCTCCAGCGGTCTCGCGATCAAAGACTCCCATTGTATTTGGTCGGAGGGGCTATTCGAGATGCACTGCTTGGTTATCCTATTACTGACCTGGATTTTGCTGTAGCAGGTGATGCTAGAGATTTAGCTAGTGATCTGGCTAATGAGATGGGAGCTGAAGTTGTTACCCATAACCGTTTCCATACAGCTACTTTAGTACTTAACGATGTTAGGGTTGATTTGGCATCCGCTAGAACTGAGAAATATCCGCACCCCGGAGAATTGCCAATTGTGGAGCTGGGACCTATGTTGGAAGACTTGCAGCGTCGTGATTTTACTATCAACGCTCTGGCACTTCCTCTGTGGGAGGATAACCCTTCTGTAATGGACATCTGCAATGGCTTAGACGATTTAGCCACAGGGACAATAAAGATTCTTCATAAAGATAGTTTTACTGATGATCCTAC
>JAPNTN010000048.1:0-3429 GCA_027249445.1 Dehalococcoidia bacterium
CTGAAACCTGGCTCTGCTACGCAAGCATTTCCTGGAATTGATGCGGAGATATTAGACGAGGCTGGGAATTCAGTCGGGCCGGGAGGCGGGGGGTATTTAGTTATCAAGAAACCTTGGCCGTCTATGTTACGAAATATATATGGTGATCCAGAAAGATTCCAGGAGCAGTATTGGTCTAAGTACGAAAACACTTACTTTACCGGTGATGGGGCCAAATTAGATGAAGATAGCTACTTTTGGCTTTTGGGTAGAGTTGATGATGTTATAAATGTTGCTGCTCATAGAGTAAGTACAATGGAGGTCGAAAGTGCTTTGGTCGACAATCCCAAAGTTGCTGAGGCAGCCTGTATTGGTAGATCTGATGAAATAAAGGGTCAGGCTATTGTTGCGTTTGTTACCGTCAAGGAAAATATAGATACGTCAGACGCTTTAATAACAGAGCTAAAACAGCACGTTGCAACCAAGATAGGACCAATTTGTAGACCGGATGATATACATTTTGCAGCTGAGCTACCTAAGACTAGGAGCGGAAAGATAATGCGCCGATTGTTAAGAGATGTTGCAGAGGGACGTGCTCTTGGGGATACCACGACTCTGGCAGATCCTGCGGTCGTAGAATCCTTGAAAGAGCAGTATGGGGACGAAGATTAATTGCCTTTCGAACCGTATTGTGATTTAGCTTGATATAATTAATCTTGATATATGAGTAACAGTTAGGATGAGATGGAATACGAATCCGTTATAGGCTTGGAAGTCCACGTCCAACTAAAGACAAAAAGTAAAATGTTTTGTGGCTGTCCAGCCGGATACCAAGATAGTGCAGCTAATAGTGCGGTGTGCCCTGTTTGTTTAGGGTTGCCGGGCGCTTTACCTGTTATTAATGAAAAGGCCGTGGAATTTACGGTTATGACAGGCTTAGCTTTAAATTGTGATATACCTGAGTATTCTAAATTTGATAGAAAAAATTATCCTTACCCAGACCTTATGAAGGGTTATCAAATATCTCAATTTGATATGCCCCTCGCAGTCAAGGGTACTCTGGAGATAGATGTTGACGGTAGTAAACGCTCTATAGGAGTAGACCGGGTACATCTGGAAGAGGATGCCGCAAAACTGCAGCACCATACAGCGTCTTCAGACAACTCCTACAGTTTGGTTGATGTTAATCGTGCTGGTGTGCCCTTAATGGAGATTGTTAGTGAACCGGATATGAGGTCCGCTGATGAAGCACGGGCGTATTTGACGACCTTACATGGTATTGTGCAATACCTTGGAGTCTCTGCAGCTAACATGCAGGAAGGCAATTTCAGGTGCGACGCCAACGTAAGTCTGAGACCAAAGGGAAGTGATACTTACGGTACGAAGACCGAAGTGAAAAACATGAATAGTTTCCGGTCGGTTTATTTAGCCATAAATTATGAAATTGAGCGACAGACGAAACTCCTAGAAGAGGGCGGGAATATAATTCAGGAAACTCGTGGATGGGTTGACGATAGGGAAGTTACGGTCTCTCAGCGTAGTAAAGAACAGGCTCATGATTATAGATACTTTCCAGAGCCAGATCTGCCCCCGTTAGTAATTCAGCCTAGTTGGGTTTCGGAAATCAGGGATAGCTTGCCAGAACTTGCACAAGATAAGCAAATTAGGTTCGCAACAGATCATAGACTTTCCGAATATGATGCTACGCAACTTACATCTTCCAAACCTGTAGCCGATTACTACGAAGCGGTTATCGCTTGCTATGATAAGAATGTCGATCAACTACCGCAGTTTGCAAAACAGGCAAGCAATTGGATTCTTGGTGATTTGACTAGATTGCTTAATGCAACTGAACAATCGATAGACGAGTGCAAATTCATACCAGGTCACTTGAATGATCTGATAACACTAGTGGATTCTGATACACTAAGTGTGACAATGGCTAAAACCGTTATTGAAGAAGCTTTCAATAGTGGGGTAATCCCTAGTAAGATAGTCTCCGATAAAGGCTTAGCCCAGATCAACGATTCCAGCGTTATCGAGACATCTGTAGTGGATGTAATCAACGATAATCCTAAAGCGGTGGAGGATTATCATAATGGTAAGGAAAGCGCCGCCAAGTTCTTAGTAGGTCAAGTTATGAAGTTAACTAAAGGCCAAGCTAAGCCGGATTTAGTACAGTCTTTAATAATAGAAAAATTAGAGAATGTGTAGAAAATTAAGGTAGTAAAGTAATGGAATTTCTAAACATAGCACAAATATTAATATCTGTAGTCTTGGTTCTAGTTATATTGTCTCAAGTTAGAGAGGGCGGATCTGGTCTCTTTGGGAGTGCGCAGAATGGTGTCCGTACCCGTAGAGGCTTGGAGCGCACACTTTACCAGTTCACTATAATTCTAATTGCTTTATTTTTGATTGTTTCCGTTATAAGCGTCCGGTTAGCTTAGGGTAAATAGTCCGTAATAATATCCATAGATGGTAATGAATAGAGCCCCAATTGTTCTAACTACCGATTTTGGTCTCGAAGATCCTTACGTCGGTGTTATGAAGGGTGTTATCTTGGGTATCAACCCTAAAGCCCGAATCATCGATCATTCGCATTATGTGGAACCCCAAAACATTGCTCATGGGTCAATGTTGCTTTCCACCAGTTACAATTATTTTCCTGACCACACCATACATATCTCGGTCGTAGATCCAGGTGTTGGAACAGAACGGTCCGCGCTCATAATAATGACTCCCCGTGCCTACCTAGTCGGCCCTGATAATGGGCTGTTTTCCGGAATACTTGGTAAATATTCGGATGACTCTCGATCCGACACTGCAAATATTCATGTACCCTCAGGATGCAAGGCATTCAGGATAACTAATTCGGAAGTATTTTTGACTCCCACTAGTGATACTTTTCATGGCAGAGATATATTTGCCCCTGTAGGTGCTCATCTGAGTCTAGGGGCAACCCCGTCAGAACTAGGTGATCCGGTAGAAAGCGTTCTAGGTTATGCAGGCCCAGACTTAGTAATTACAGAAGATAGGATAGTGGGTGAAGTAATTTACGTTGATCATTTTGGTAACTTGATTACAAATATTTCTAATACCCTCCTAACTGAAGATGCCAATGTCATAGTAGAGATGTCTGGGTCTTGTATACGATCTATCCACAGAACCTTTAATGATGGGAATACAACGACACCTAATGAGCCCATAGCGCTGTTAGGCAGTAATGGTTACTTGGAAATTGCTGTTCCTAATGGACATGCTTCACGCTCGTTGTTGCTCTCTTCCGGTGACCAAGTAATTTTATACAAATCACACTAGAATAGTGTCCTATTGACATAGGATGACCTGATGCTACCATGAAACCGAATCGGGTTTAGACCCGGAATAAGATATCGTGGGAGAAAAATGTTATGGATTTGAATCGCGATACCTTGCTTAGTCTGTATAAGA
>JAPNTN010000049.1:0-38412 GCA_027249445.1 Dehalococcoidia bacterium
AGTAATTCCTGGGGCAGAAATTGCTCTAGAGAGGCTGGGTATTCGACAGCGCAATTAAACTCCCTTACACCGTCATTATCACTGATTTCAGCGTTAAACCTAATTTCGACTTCCTGCATATCTACACACCATCCCAACAACATCACGTATACACACTATTCCCAAATCATGGAGATTTTTCTTAATCAGTTAGATTAGTAATATGATCTTACTAAAAACTGGTACTACGCATCATCAATTATTAGAGCGAGTTTTAGTAAAAATTAATATCAGCGAATATAACTAGTGTAAATCCGAAGTATCGTCGCTGTGAGACCCTCTCAGCACACAATGACCACACTTGCGACATACGGGATGAAGATTGTTGTATTCAGGATGACGCTGGGTACAGAAACCCGCGTCTGCGTCCTTGCAACGAGGGCATCCTTCGCAGTAACGCCCACCGGTACCCGTGACTCTCTCGGTCTCGCGGTCCGTTAATGTTGCCATAGAGCGTTACTTAAATGCATATTGTATGATGTCGTTCTCATGGTCGGGGCGGCCAGGATCGAACTGGCGACCTCCTGGTCCCAAACCAGGCGCCCTACCGCTGGGCCACGCCCCGATTGATTACCCCTTCACTATGGTACCCCCGGAGAGGGTCGAACTCTCGTCTCTGGCTCCGGAGGCCAGCACTCTATCCACTGAGCTACAGGGGCACTCCGAATAGCTAGCATAACACGTGACTACACGCCCTCACAAGATTGATGAATCCTAGACAAACATCCCGACTCCTAATAGACTACACCCAATTGACTAGGAGGATCACATATGCCTGTATTTAGCCCTGAATTTTTACATAAAGCAGCGGTCCACATATACCGCGCCAAAGGCACCCCCGAAGAAGAAGCAGAGGTAGTAGCAGCACATCAAGTCAAAGCAAATCTCGTGGGACACGACTCTCATGGAGTCATACACATTCCAGAATACTGTGAAAGAATCGACAAAGGGCACATTGTGCCTGGAGCTCCATTTGTAGTAGAACAAGAGACACCGACGACTGCGGTCATTAATGGTAACTGGGGATTTGGATTTGTTGTTACCGAAAAAGCTACTAAAATGGTAATTGAAAAAGCCAAAACTAGTGGCGTGGCAGCCATCACAATACATCTTCAGAGCCATATAGGCAGGCTCGGAGACTACACTACAATGATATCCCAAGAAGGTATGATCGGTATGATTACCGCCGACTCAGGAGCAGGCCCAAAAGCAGTCGCACCATTTGGTGGACGTGCTCGAAGACTAGGTACTAACCCAATATGCATGGCAATACCGAGCGATCTTGAAGGGCAAGTGTTGCTCGATATGGCAACCAGTGCCGTCGCAGCCGGTAAAATAAACCTAGCCAGAAATCGTCAAGAAGATGTTCCACCCGGATGGATAATAGACAAAGAAGGTAATCCGACCACAGATCCTAATGACTATTCCAAAGGCGGGGCTATATTACCTGTCGGAGCAGATCAAGGGCATAAAGGATATGGCTTATCGTTCATGGTTGAAATTTTCTCTGGTTTACTTACTGGGCTAGGATTTGGTATTGACCCACAAGCAAGACACAACGACGGAGTATTCCTAGTTGCTTATGACGTAGAAAAATTTAGACCACTGGCAGATTTCAAAAAGGATGTCAAAGATTTTGCTGAATTCGTCAAAACATCCCCTCCATCTGCTGGTTTCAGCGAAGTACTATATCCAGGGGAAATAGAATTTAAAACGGAGCAAAAAAGACGAGCTGAAGGAATATTCATAGAAGACGAGACCTGGAAGCAAATAACAGAGTTAATGGCTGAATTAAATGTCCAAAATGAAGTAGGTGACCCTTTTTAAATCGCCGTCAATATTAGCGAAGGCTCTCGGACTAATATTCATGAGGGCTTTCGCTGTTGGATGATTCGTACAAATATTTCAACAGCGGTATCTCTTGAAGTTTAGACTCATCCAAGTCTTCCCAATAAATACCGTCCGGCCTGCTCTTAAGCCTGTCGCAAAATATTATTTCTTCCTCAGAAACTATATAATCTACCGAAACATCATGACGACTCCACGGGAATGGCTCATCCAAAATCTGTATCTGGTCTACTGTTGTCAGAACGACTGTTTTATTGGTAACGGACCCAGCCTCTACAGCTAAAGCAAATTCAATATCAGCAAATCCACCACCTTTACCAATCCTCATTCCTTCTCGATTTACTGCAACTGAACCTGATATGACAAGATCTATCAAACCTAAATCGCTCGGAGAGACCGACTTTCCATACTTCAAAGCACCTTCCATTGTAGATAAGATTTCGGACGATGCCCCCAAAGCAGAACTAATTTCTACAAAGCATTTAGGCTGCCTCAGTCTGGGAACTGCCATGTAAACGGTTTTTCCGGATTCCAACGCCAATTTACGTAAAGGCCTCTGTGCCTTATCAGGATTGCTTTTTATGACTGAAGCCTCTTTCCATACATCGAGATTAATAACATTTGTAGCGGCAGCATAAGAGCGCTTAAAGTCTGGAATTTTATCGTATAGAGTCCCTCCATTAGCTAATCCAGCTATTTCCATCGCATCCCAAACAAATTTTCTGATCTGTTCTTTGTTACGCACAGCTCTCCTAAACGTCAAAAGCCAACCTTATTAAGCAGGGACACCGACCATAGCCTGTAAAATTACCATAGGAACAGCAACTACCAAGAACCCAACAACAACAACCCCGACCGCCCTCCATATAGACCTATAATCCAATACCTGTTTAACCGCCAAAGTCATAGCACACAGTTGCCATATGCTTACAATCACCACCAAAGTCTGCCCTACAACGGGTAAAGGAGCAAAAACAAACAGGACTCCAGGAGACTGCGAGAAAGCTGTTCCGCGCGCCATTTGACCCCAATTAGCCTCCGTAGCTTCTGTATTAAATAACTTAGTGCCAATGATATATGTTATAAATGCCCAAACAACCCACTTCCCGAGTCCAAAGATTATTCCGGCAGCAACAGCTATTATAAAGTTTCCACCGAAAGTAAAGTAACTTCCCAAAGCAGTACTGATCGAGACAATGATAACAACGAGCGCTGCCTGCAAAGTAGCTGTGTGATCATGCTCAACTTCCTCAAATACATTCGCCTGCAATAATGCTGAACCAATCATTCTTCTTATCATCGACATCTCCAACTCATTCCCAAAATAAACAGGTCTAATCATATACGAGCTGAAAAGGCTAAGCACTAATTATTGCGCGTCTATTTGACCCAGTTTCATAATTACTACGGAGATTCTAACGAGACTTTAGGATATAACTAACTAGTTTGGAAGTGATCCGTATTCCACGCCTCTTTTCCATAGGACAATGCCCAGTTACAATAGTGACAGCAAACTACACAGAAAGGCCAAGCACCTTAGAAATGCCCGACAGAGAAGATGAGCTAACGCTCAGTAGAAAAGCAAAACTGAAGAGACTCACTGACAATGGCATTGACCCATATCCTCCACGATATACTAGAACCTCAGAGATAGCAGACGCTATATCACAATTTGAATCAATAGATTCTCAGGGCTCTGAACCACCTAATGAACAGAGTGTATCTTTAGGCGGGAGAATTATGTCTATCCGATCCATGGGAAAGGCATCCTTTCTAGACATAAGAGATTCGTCGGGAACAATCCAAACATTGATGAGACAAAACGTGCTCGAGCAATCCTATGAAACTCTAAAAGATATCGATATTGGAGATTTCATAGGAGTTACTGGGACGGTCATGAGAACTCGTACAGGTCAAATTACAGTGGATACTAAAGAATTTGTCGTACTATCAAAAGGATTGCGACCCCTACCTGAAAAATGGCATGGGCTTAGAGATGTTGAAATCAGATACAGACAAAGATACCTAGACCTTATCGCTAATCCCCAGGTGAAAGATACATTTGTACAAAGGGGAAAAGTTATCAAAGGCATCCGAGACTTTTTAGACGATAAGGGTTTCCTGGAAGTAGATACACCCATAATGGTACCTGTTGCAGCGGGAGCGCATGCTAGACCATTCATTACCCATCACAATGCCCTAGACCAACAGTTATATTTAAGAATAGCCACTGAACTGTATCTTAAGAGATTAATTGTTGGCGGATTTGATAAAGTATACGAGTTAGGCCGTGTATTCCGGAACGAAGGCATAGACCAGGACCATAACCCAGAGTTTACTCTCCTTGAAAGCTACGAAGCTTATGCCGACTATTTTAGCGTAATGGCCATGGTAGAGGAAATGGTTTCAAAAATAGCCACTGACGTATGTGGAAGCACCAAAATACCTTTCGGTGAACACATAATTGATTTTACACCCCCTTGGGCTAAATTGGACCTCCGAGACGAATTGCGAGCTAGAAGTGGGATAGATATAGATGAATATCCAGACGACCAATCACTAACAGTTGTTGCCCGTGAAAAAGGTATCGATGTGGGACCCCTGGAGAGTAGGGGAAGACTCATAGACAAACTCTTATCTACATACGTAGAACCTCACCTAATTCAGCCTACCTTCCTGCTAGATTATCCCGAGGACATGTCTCCATTAGCAAAAGCAAAGCAGGATCAACCGGGATACGTAGAACGTTTTGAGGCATTCGCAGCAGGAATGGAAATCGCAAACTCCTATACTGAATTAAACGATCCAGTAGTTCAAAGAGAACGCTTTGAATCACAGGAAAAAATCAGGGACATTTACGAAGATGAAGAAGTGGATAGGAAAGATGAAGATTTCCTTACCTCTATAGAGTATGGCATGCCACCAACCGGCGGGTTAGGCATGGGAATAGACAGGCTCGTTATGCTACTTACCGGACAATCAAGCATTAGGGACATATTGTTGTTTCCGCAAATGCGGTCTATCAACGAACAACCTAATTCAGAAGAAATAGAATAAACCAGTCGTTTTAGGAAAAATACAAACATGCTATCTCTAGAATTAATTCGGAAAGACCCTGACCTTGTTAAAGCAGCTATGCTATCCAAAGGAGAAGAAGACTGTATCGATCTGATCCTAGAATTAGATTCTAAAAGACGGCAAGCTGTTACAGAAGGAGACGAACTCCGAGCCAAAAGAAATGAAGTTAGCAGACATATAGGCCAGGCCAGATCTTCAGGAGAATCTCCATCGGAACAAGTTTTAGAAGAGATGCGTCAGGTTGGCGATAATATAAACCTTCTCGAAGAGACCGTACGACAGCTAGACACTGAGATAAATGGGTTCTTGATGGGATTACCCAATATACCCCGATCCTCAGCTCTAAAAGGGGAAGGTGAGGACGATAACATAGTAACCCGTTCTTGGGGTGTTCCCCGAGAATTTGCGTTTACTCCTTCAGCTCATTGGGATATCGGAGAAAATCTTGGGATTATTGATTTTCAACGAGGAGTGAAGTTATCTGGTAGCCGTTTCTACACCATGTCGGGATACGGAGCCAAATTGGAGAGAGCTATAATCTCTTGGATGCTTGAACTACATGGACAAGCTGGATACACCGAATTAATGCTGCCAATCATAGTACGCAGGGAAATCATGGAAGGCTCTGGAAATCTCCCAAAATTCGCAGACAATCTCTATCATGACGATGAAGATGACTTATGGCTTGTACCCACAGCAGAGGTTCCAATTACAAACTTGCACCGTGATGAGATACTAGATTACAGTTCATTGCCGCTGTATTACGTGGCTCAGACCCCGTGTTTTCGCCGAGAACAAGCTGCAGCAGGCCGTGATACCAGAGGAATTAAAAGAGTACATCAATTCAACAAAGTGGAGATGTACAAGTTTGTCGCTCCTGAGGAATCAGACTCCGAACTTGAAATGTTATTGTCAGATGCTGAATCTGTTTGCAAAAACCTTGAACTCCCCTACCGAATAATTGAAATATGCACCGGTGATATGTCATTCCCTTCTGCCAAATCGTATGACGTTGAAGTATGGGCTTCAGGGTGTGAAGAGTGGCTGGAAGTCAGTTCATGCTCAAATTGTACTGACTTCCAAGCGCGACGGGCCAACGTAAGATACAGACCTCAAGAGAACGGCAGACCTGATTTCGTCCACACTTTGAATGGGTCAGGCTTAGCACTCCCACGAGTTATCATTGCTATCCTTGAAAATAATCAGCAGGAAGATGGGTCCATAACTATTCCGGAAGTCCTACGCCCATACACGCGGTTTGATACTATCCCTGCGCTGAAGTAACACCAGATTTATTATTTCTCAATAGGCGCGCCCACTATGCTGCCCCACTCCGTCCAGGACCCATCATAATTACTAACATTTGAATATCCAAGCAGCTGAGTGAGCACAAACCACGTGTGGGATGACCGTTCACCTATACGGCAATATGTGACTGTATTTCCTTCACCCGTTATGCCATTATCTTTATACAATTGCAGTAATTCAGCATACGTTTTAAACGTACCGTCACTATCTGTAGCCTGAGCCCAAGGAATGTTCTTTGCACCCGGAATATGCCCTGCTCTCTGAGATCCTTCCTGCGGTACATTCTCAGGGGCAAATAGCAAACCGCTATATTCATCAGGAGATCTAACATCAACTAAAGAAATCCCAGATTCTGATAAAGCCTTCAAGATTTGATCACGATATGCCCGCAACGATTCATCGGGCTCTTTAGCCAAATACGGAACAGAATCGACTTCGGTTTTAGTTTCCACAAAAGGTTTCCCTTCTAGCTCCCATTTGATACGACCGCCATTCATTATCCTTACATCTTGATGCCCATAATATTTCAACTGCCAAAAAGCCCAGCAGGCAAACCAATTATTATTGTCCCCATACAAAATTACAGTTGTAGAATTGCTAATACCGGAGTCTGACAATAATTTCTGCATGCCTTCTTTATCGATCAGGTCACGAACCATACCTTGTTGTAATTGGCTTTGCCAATTCCAGCCTACCGCACCCGATATATGCCCGTGATCAAACACATTCGTGTCTACATCTACCTCTACCAGTCTTACACTTGGATCATCCAAATGTTCATATACCCATTCGGTTTCTACTATAGATTCAGGGCGCGCATAAGCGGTCATATATAGTCTCCTACTCTCAGTTGATTATTCCCATTGTACAACTCAAATTACTTATAACAATTATGTCTCCACAAAAGCCGATTCTGTTGATCGGGAGATTGGCCAGGAGGATTAGTCCGTTCTTCAATAAAATAGATCTGAAACGTCATTAAGTCAAAGTCTGTTTCTACAACTGGATCATTCCAACTTCTACAAATATATTTCCCATAATAAAGTCGTTCGTCTTTAAACTTGGGTTTATATAAGGTTAGCAAATATTTTCTCCACCTATTGTTGACATACGTATCCGATACATCATTCGGTTTAGACCAATCTATTGGATTACGAGAATATACATCTACGGTACCACCGTTCCTCAATGTACCTGGTATAACAAACCAACCATCTCCCAAAGCTGGATACGGTGCAAACATATGCCATTCTTGGTATATTCGAAACATAGGTCCAGGCCAATACAATAAAGATGGAACTTTCCAATTGATTTGCTCTGTAACAGCAATATTCCACATTATGACGTAAGCGAGTATGACCACCGTAGATATCTTCGCCCATTTCGGCAATGTGGAGTGATTGTCACGATATTTAAGGTGTGTAGTAACTTTAGAGAAAATACCCCGATTCGTAGCTACATATTGATACATGTTAGTACCTACCCGTACAACCGGAGACACATTCAGAAGAATAGCTACATATCCAACGATTGGAGCTTGTCTTAAAGCGTAGATAAAAGCTTCAAATCGAATTAAAGTACGACCGGTAGAAGTTACTACAACCCAACTATTATTCTCTCGAAATATTGGCTCTATACTAGGGTCATCCTGGGCCGGCTGGACAGTAACATTTCTCCAGACCAATAAAACTTTCAAAATATCTACAGTTTTCTTACAAAAATCACAATCATCATCATAATAAATACGAAAATACGTTCCCGGCCTATCAAATAATACCGACCACAATTTATCCCAAAATACAGTTGGAATTGCTATGGTCCAGACAATAATAGACACGAACGGGAAATATCCGATGTTTAGAGTAAGTGCTATACCGATATGGAGTCCCAAGAATGCTAATATCACTAGTAGTCGAGATACATCGTTTCGGATCGGCGAAAATAGTAATATCGGTCCAAGTAGTTCAAGCCATAAAGTAAGCCATGTTCCAGCCTTCATCAAAAGAGGGAAGGATAATAGAGCAGTACCAAATTTGGTAGCGTACATATCCAAATTCATCGCATAATAAACAGCAGTATAATCTTGCATCCAAGTAGGGTGTATCTTGGCAATCCAGTTAAATGTATACACCAACGCTAGTTGAATTAAAATCGCTAGACTAGCCACCGAGAAGTATTGGTTAGCGCCTCGATTATCACTTCTTCTACTGTCTAAAGCATGATCCAATGAAAATCTGGCGCCTAGCGGCAGAAACATGCTCCAAAAAAGCATTACGCATAACAGGATATCTCCGCCTGAAAGAATAATCGGATTTCTTGAGTGCAGTGAAACTATCAGAATCCAGCAAATGATCGTCATCCACTTCGTTTTAAACCCAATGAGAAGCAATAAGGCTATGACGCCGTGAAGAAGAAATATAACCGCCTCTACCTCTAGCATTCCTGAAATGTTGTGCAACGATAAGTGCCAACGATTCCCTACACCCTGAGTCAACGCCCATCGTGGTAAAACACCTAGGTCTGTGTAATGTGCTTTCAGATCAAAAGATCTCTGCACTAGATCGATGATTATAAGTAGTGAAATGCCTATTCTGAATAGCGCCAAAGAACGTAAATCTACAGAACATACTTCTTTGAACAAAGTAATCCAGGGATTAGTAGATGTGGGGATTTGCGGCGTGGACATAATTAAGCCTTATAAACGATCGGCTGACAGTGGATCTGAAACTCCTATCATACTATCTCTAGTTACTAGTGCAGCCAGAGACTCCTGATCCAAGGCTTCCGTTCCCGACGGCCTTCTAGGAATGACCATGTATCGCATATCTGCAGTACTATCAAGGACCCTTACCTCAACATCATCTGATAGTCGCAGCCCAAATTCTTCCATAACTTCCCTGGGGGAGACTACCACTCTAGATCTGTACGCCAGACTCTTATACCAATCAGGAGGTCTCCCAAGTAGCATTCTTGGGTAACACGAACACAGAGTACAGACGACAACATGGTGAATAGAATCCGAATTTTCAACCACTTTTAAATAAGGCGTTTTGTCTGGAAGCTCGTATCCAATTTCCTTCAAAGCGTCAGATGCATTAGCCAACAGTCTGGTCTTAAACGACTCATCCGACCAGGCTAAAGCCACTATCTTTGCCCCATCAGCAGGTGACTTGCTGTCCATAGCATTCACCTCACGATCAATTTCCGCAGTCGTCATGACACCTTTTTCGACTAGTAACGTTTCAATCGCTTTGGCTCTCGAAGCGTAGTAACTTAATTGTACTTCCGTTTCAGGATCATGATTGCCATGATTTGTATGTTGATTACTTGCCATTAATTCAACCTTCGTTAATAGGGTTTAGCCAATGCTCATATATATCAATCAAGAGTTTGTCAGCAATGTTACCTGTATAGTCAGGCCATAAGTCTATCTGCATGAATTTTACAGTATAAAGAGTCTCAAGTGGATATCCGTCATACCCATAGGCCAACTTTTCAGGGTTCTTAAAACTACCACATACTGACTCAATGATCCCTGTACTACCTTGTATATATACTGGGGTCCTGTAATGTCCCAATGGAGAATCTATTCGGACCTTCACAATATCCCCAATTTTGAACTTCCCCATCTTATTTCCTTTGCAGTTACTTAGCTTGGGGTATCAGACATTTTCTCATCTATCTCTGGGACAGACAAAAGTTCATTTTCTGTTACTAGGACTTCCAAGGCATGAGTCCATCGCTCGTAATACGTCATATGCTCATATTGATCCTTAGGTATACTTTCAATCACCCTTCGCATCTGATCCGTACTTCTTAATCCTTTATTACCTAATACAGCGTGCATTGCGTCAACCCGGAGTTCCCAATCCATCATTTCATGTTCGTCCATATTGATTGGAGTATCATCCGGGAGTCCACCTCTGTCGTGTACACCTCTCATACTGGCTCCTATTGGGCATATTGGACCTTAAAATGCCACTAAAATAGCTATTGTTAGTAAACATTATACTGATCATTCTGAATTTGGTAAGGGTCGCCTCATAATGCCAAATGTCACTGCACCAAGGGCAAATATGATCGTAAATATCCACAGTGGCAACGTGTAATTACCATGTATATCAAACCACCATCCGACAAAGAATGGGGCCAATAATACTCCTGGAAAGTTAGCTAATTGTACGAATCCTCTTAATCTGGTAAATGTTTTCCTACCAAAATACTCGCCTAGGGTAGCCCAATTTGTAGGCGCGCT
Source organism: Dehalococcoidia bacterium (assembly GCA_027249445.1). Classification (GTDB taxonomy): domain Bacteria; phylum Chloroflexota; class Dehalococcoidia; order Lucifugimonadales; family UBA3495; genus UBA3495. The sequence continues at coordinate 10,529 of JAPNTN010000049.1, forward strand.
CCCATCCGCCACTGAAAACAGAAATACAAACACCAGCACCACCCATATACCCTGAAACCCCATAGCCAACAACGCGAACGACCCGGTTCCAAAAATAGACGCCATCATTAAAACCCAGTTCTTCGGAAATCTATCACCGAGCCAACCAATAACTATATACATCAGCATAGTCATGAATAGTAGTAGCGAGAAAGCCAACACCGCAATTTGCTGGCTGACTCCAACACTCACGAATATCGGGATTATATGGAGCATTATCGCCGCCTTAGCTATTAAACGAAACGCCGTCGCCAAAACTAAAATCCAATATGTGGGCGTCAACATAGCAGTTTTCAGCTCATATTCCACAGGTGGAATCCATACACTACCGTCATGGGAATCTGAAGTATCCGGTATACCATCAGAAGTTTCTGGATCGCCATCCATAGTAAGCCCCATACTCTCCGGAGTATCCTTAATGAAAAACGCGAGCGGAAGCACGACACACAATATCACCAATCCGATGATAGTAAATGTTGAACTCAAGCCTAGGACTGCGATGGACACAGCTACCAATGGCACCAACACAACCGGTACTATTGAATCAAGCGCGTGAAAGACAGACATAGCCATAGATTTCTGTCTATAAAACCAGTTATTAAGAAGAGTAGCCATTGGATAGGAGAAACCAATGTTACTACCCACGGTGATTATCCCTAAATAGACAATAGCAAATGCCCAAATATTGGGAGAATATCCTAATATGAGAAATCCACCACCGCTCATAGCGGCCCCAACAAACACCAATGCCCTGGGGCCATACTTGTCAACTAACCATCCAGCCAATGGGCCCGTAGGACCGTTCTCGGCTCTTGCCAGAGAAAATATCAAGGATACCTCTGCTCTCGTAGCTCCGAAGAACTGCTCGACAGGCAAAATGAACACAGGAAAACCCTTGTTGACAGCTGTCTTGTTTATGGAGGTTACAAACGCGCCTAAACCTACCATCCACCAGCCAAAAAACATATTTGACAGCTTAAATTTACTAATTAACAATACACTGGTCCTGTAGATAGTTGGTAGTCATATTTACAACACATGATATTAGACTATTCTAGCCGTATATCTTCTTCAGAAAGATCATAATACAGGAGAGTTTCCTAGTACTGGGTGCTTGGGTGGAGTTACAGTCACCACCACTAATGCCCCTATCGCATAAAGGCTTATCAACAACCACCAAGCAGATGTGTAAGTACCCATACCATCATGCATATAGCCTACTATAGGAGCTCCTAGTCCAGCACTAATCAGATTAACAGGCATGACTATCCCACGTATAGCGCCCAGGAATTCCCTTCCAAAATACGAAGCAAATATGTACGAATGCACTACCATTCCCGCACCAACAGATAAACCAAACGTTATTGTAGATGCAAACAAAAATACTTCATCAAATCCACATATCATAAGGAATATAGCCACAGTAAATCCCACAAAAGAAATTCCTGCAATATATCTGATCGGGAATCTATCTGCTAACCATCCAGAGATTAGAGCCATTGTAGCAGCACCAGCTGCATCAGCTGAAAAAGCATAGGACACTATATGCGCATCGAAGCCTCGCTCTATCCAATATGGAATTCTATGAACACTTGCCCCGCCTTGAGCCATACCTGTGACAGCAAAGACAAACATTAACTTCCATAGTGCTCCCGTATGAAGGGCCTCTTTAACAGTCCACTGAATCTCAACAAGGGGATTTTCCTTCCCCGTATCAGAATGATCAGGCGATACTTTGTCGCCGTCCACGACCAGGCCCATATCTTCTGGTTGGCGCCTTAGGAAAATAAGTGATATCGGCGCAGCAATGAAAAAGAATATTAGAGCTAATGCAGACCAGGCACCTCGCCATCCAAGATTACTTATAAGAAACTGAGTAAATGGCAAAAATACAATTCCCCCAATTCCTAACCCCGTTGTAGCGATAGCTAGAGCCTTACCTCGCTTCCTGAGGAACCATTTTGCTACAGGTACCGATGTAACAATGCCATTGGGAGTCGCTAGACCTGATACACCCACCACACCAAATAAAACTATGATGTGCCATGGAGATGTAGCTCTCGATACAAGAAAAAGACATAATCCGATAGCCAAGGCCGAAACTGGTATGAAAATGCGCGGCCCATACCGATCTATCAATCTTCCAACTACAAAGCTCGATAGACTAGCAGACACACGTCTAGTTGTTTGTGTCCATCCAAACTGGCTTCTAGACATGTTCAATGCATTAGACATTGGCAGAACAAAGAGACCAAAATTAAGGTTTCCAGTAGCCATAGTTGAGAAATTTACAGCCCACATCGTGGCAACAATTACCCAACCGTAAAATATTCCATCAAATTTAGATTTTATGATCCATCTCCTACGACCATATATAAGGCGGGTCTACGACCCGCCTTATATATGGTTAGACCTTCACGAATCTAATCTTGAAACTGAGGCATAACCTCTTTTGCAAAGAGTTCTAATGACTTTTTAACCTTAGTGCTCTCTATACCGCCGTAGTTGACGAACAATATAATCTTTCTTACCCCTAAATCACTCAATAACTGAATCTTTTCGATCAGTTCGTCAGGTGTTCCAAATAGAACGACTTTCTCACACATCTCTTCGTAATCTACCGAAGAAGTTGCCGAGAATCTCCTACGATACTCACTGAAATTTTCAGGTAAGAGCTCGCCTCTACGTTCCGGAGGAGCTCCCACTTCTGCACTAGTCTCTTTAAACCACATGAAAGGAACTTCAGAATCTTCTCGCACTTGCTTTTCGTCCTTGTGCGTATACATTGCCCTAGCGACTGTCACCTGATAAGGATCAAATTTCGACCCTGCTTCTCCTACAGCCGAACCAAAATAATTGATTTGTTCACCTACTTTTGCAAAAGACTCTCCTTGTCCGATCAGAAGATTCCAACCGTTCTGTGCTATACGGTCCATACTCGCCTGACTGCTAGCTGCCACCCATAATGGAGGATGGGGGTTCTGAATAGGTTTAGGATGTACCGTCATGTCATTAAAAGTCCAAAATTCACCGGCATGGTCGAAGGCAATTTTGCTTGTCCAGCCTTTTATCAGCACATCCAAAGCTTCCTTAAACCGCCTATCAGCCTCATCCATAGGAATATTCAATCTGTTGAATTCTCCCCATTGGTATCCTCTACCTACTCCTAAATCAAGTCTGCCGTTACTAAGTAGATCCACCGTAGCAGTTTGCTCAGCTACATCAATAGGGCTATGAAATGGTAAAACTGTTACAGCAGTACCCAATCTGATATCACTAGTCTTAGCAGCTAGATAAGACAAAACTGAGAATGTAGCCGACACAATACCATGCCTAGAAAAGTGATGTTCCGTGAACCATACTGATTCGTATCCTAGTTGCTCTGCCCACAAAACTTGATCCAATGCCTCGTCATAATACTCTTGCTGCCTAGTTGGATCTGGCAATTGAACCGAATGGAATAACCCAAACTTCATGAAATAACCCTTCCTATTAATCTGTGAAAAATATTATACCCGCAAATTAGAGCTTGATATCACCAAAATCAATCAGAATCCCTGCCAATACCTCTTGCCATTTAGCCTTATTATTTTGCCAAACCCTGGAGACGGTAAATGCCCTGCCAAAACTTTATAATCATTCGCCTCGATAAGATTAACTATAGAGTGCCGAGTTTCTCTCGCCAAGTCAGGATCTATGTCAGCTCGCGACGACCAGTCCATCTCCTGAAGCTGTGCTGCATTATGCAAAACGTCGCCTAATATTATCCCTGTTTCTCCACCCGATGATATTTGTATGCTGAAATGACCCGGGGTATGCCCAGGAGTCGCGATAGCTTTCAGTTCGCTAGTTATAGAGGTATCATCATCCAAAAAGTCTATCAACCCCAATTCTTGCAGCGGCCAAACACACCGCTCAGCATTTGGGAATCTATCTTTTATCAGATCGGGATTATGACACGCCTCCCAGTCTTTATAACTCAGGCAATATCTGGCATTAGGAAATGTCGGAACAGAATTACCGTTTTCCTGAGTAAGGTTCCATCCTATGTGATCTCTATGGGCATGTGTCATGATTACCAGGTCTACATCGGTTGGATTAATATCGTACCTCTTCATATCGTCCATCAGTTCACCCCAAGGTGCATCTGGATGACGAGGAGAACGCGGCCCCATCCCTGTATCCACAAGAATATTCTTACCATCTGACCGAAAAAAATAAGACGCTAGGTTGAAGCTCACTTTATTATCTTCAGTTAAATGGTCTCGATACTGATCCCAAGACTCATCAGGAATAGAAGGAAAGAATTCACAAATATCAAATTCAAGCTTTCCATCGGAAATAGAGAGGACTTCTATGTTCCCGATAGTGATTATATTTTCATGCATAATGATTTCCCAAACTGTAAATTTCTCATGAACCCAATGTGACAATCACTTGATGATAATACTGTACGGAACACACAAAAGATAGCAAACAAACAACAGGGAGACTCATAAGAGTCTCCCTGTCTTGAGTACCTTTGTACCTCTATTAAGAGGGTTTTTAGTCAGCGAATCTGATTGTGTGTAGGGCGCTCATATCAGCCTTTAGCGGATATGGTTCCCAGGCAACGATGTCGCTGGCCACTCCATATGGAGCATCAAGGTAACCAGGTGCCCAGTCCCAGAGCTGTGAATGTACCTGCTGGTGAGCTGCATAGTATGCGGCTTCCTTCTCTTCAGGTGTGACAGCAGCTAAGAGGATGTCAACCTTTTCCTCGATTGATGGGTCATAAGTTATATAGCTACTTGAGGACGTGCCGAAGCGGCCCTTGTATTTGCTACCTACGTCATAGTCGTGCTCATTGGATCGGACAAGCTGTTCACCTGGTATTGCACCAGAATACTGCTTATCTTTCACTGATACTTCTTCACCAACGTTTACTTCGCACTCAATGTTCAGTTCCGTCTCCCACATGCTGCAGAAGAGTTCTGACATTTCAATGATACGAGGAGCTGAGGCTCCGGCAGGCCATGTCCAAACCTGGTAAGGCTCGTCATAGTTGAATCCTGCGCCATCTGGATAACCCTTCTCCGCGAAGATTTCACGGGCTTTATCTGGGTCATAAGCTGGCGGATCCAAACCAGGACCGAAACCTAGACCTGATGGTGAGACAGCTGCGGTACCCTTGATGTGGAATACATCAGGTCCACCGAAGAATGTCTGAATCGTCTCTTTGTTGATTGCATGGGCCATGGCATAACGGATGTCCTTGTCGTTACACATCAGCGTACGACCTTGGAGATCCAAACCATTACCAGCACCACCAGCCTGTGGCGGCTGATCATCAGAACAGCTGTTTGAGTTAATCCAAATTACTGTCGCTTCAGGACCAAAGAAGAGGTTTCCACCAGCATCTAAGATCTGATCTAACACTACTAGGTCAGCAGGAATTAGATCGGCGGTGCCAGTTCGCAGTGCAGCGATCTGGGTGGACTGCTCAGCAACTAACCGTACTGACAGTTCGTTGAATGCATATTCACGATCTGGGCGGGTTGTGTAACCATCCCATTTCCTGTAGAGAATCTCTTCTGCTGGCAGGTGAGCTACTAGCTCGAAAGGACCAGCGGATGAAGGGTTCGGGTCAGCTTCGTAAGCTGCGTCACCATAATTCTCGAACCAAGCTTGCTGGTGAACAATTCCTGCACTACCACCACTGGCGGTTTGGTCAGAAATATAACCAGGGAATGCTGTGTTGACCTGGGTAAACTCGATGGTTACCTCGTTGTCTCCACTTGCATATGCGTGGGTATCGATGATTTTGGCAATACGTTGCCTGACACGTGATACTGCTTCTTCATCAAATGCCCATTGCAGGCTGAAAGCAACATCGTCAGGTGTTATGGGATCACCGTTATGGAAGGTTAGACCATCCTTGAGGGTGAGGATATAACCAGTGTTATCTGGAGTTAATTCAAAACTGCTGATTGGACCATTTCCACCGAGCTCAATACCGCCTTCTGCGTGGATTAAGCGCTCCTGGAGTAGATCCCACCATCCAAATTTGTCACTGGAGATGTATCGAGAGTTGAATACTTCGTTACCAAACGAGGCGGTAAGCATAGTGATACGGTCCCTAGTATTGATCGCATTTGGATCAACTGGAACTGGGGTCGGGGTGGCTACCACCATCTTTTCGACCTCTTTTTCCACTATCTTTTCAACTTCGACTTCTTTTTCGACTACCTTTTCGACTTCGACTTCCTTGATAACTTCCTTTTCCACTATCGTGGGCTCAGCTGGTGCAGCTCCGCAGGCTACTGCGAACACTAATACCATCATTAACGCTGGCGTCAATGCTAGTAGAAGTTTACTGCGCATACTAGGGATTCTCATGGGTCCTCCTAAAAGTAACGTATACAACTCCCTCTCGCCCTTCTGAGCGAGAATGCCGTGATCCTATCATGCACGATTTATCTTGTCAACAAAAACCATCCCATAACAAGAGCCCAATTTCAAGCGGTATTAAACGTGAAATTGGGAATGTGAAATAACTTTGGCGATGCAGTATTCCAACAACAAATACTGCTGCAAATATCTCAACACAAATCTTGATGTTTTTGTCATTTTAAGCATAACGTAAACGTATACGTCCCCTTAAGCACTACAGTAGCCGTACCAATTTATCAACCCCTAGGTAAAAAGCATTACCTAGAATTATCGTGTATTATTAGCGCAAATTTTTGAAGACAACTCCGCATAAACAGGCAGGAAAATATGATTACTAAAATTGGCAGTTTATTCGCAGGAAATGTAGATTTGCCCGAAATTGGATTCGCAGGAACTCCTGCCAACGAACGTTGGCTACCCGATAAGGACCTCGCCTCAGTATTTGATAAATGCGAAGCTATGGCCACCTGTATGGACAAGTACGGGTACAGCACCTTCTGGGCAGCAGAACATCATTTCCAACGCGAAGGATATGAATGTATACCAAATCTGATGATGCTATTTACACATCTGGCCCACCTGACAAAGAAAATAAGATTCGGATGCGGATTTAACATATCCCCAATGTGGCACCCGTTGAGACTGGCAGAAGACTACGCAACCGCAGACATATTAACGAATGGACGCGTAAGATTTGGAGTCGGCAGAGGATACCATACTAGAGAGGTAGAAACGGTTGGATCCCCTATATTAGACCAAGATGCTAATCGAGAAATATTCGAAGAGCAAATAGAAATAATATTCAAAGCTTTTAACGAAAGGTCCTTCTCTCATAAAGGAAAATATTATGATATACCTCCGAAAGTCCCATATCGTGGCTACGAACTAGAAAACATATCCCTGGTTCCAAAACCCGCTAATCTACCTGTTGAATGCTGGCAACCAATAGTTAGCGGAAGCACCAGGTCTCTAGATTTTATGGCTAAACATGGAATAAAAGGCATGATAGGAGGCGGGGCTGCTACTGGTGGAGCCAGTGATGAGGTAGTTAAACGATGGCAAGAAGCACTAGCCAGACATGGAAAAGAAACAGAACTTGGTGGCGATTTAATTATAGGCTTTTCGGTACAATTGGCTGATACAGAGGCTGAGGCAATCAATCAAGCCAGAGCATGGGTAGAGGAACGAATCAAAATGTTCGGGCCATTAGGATTTATTCCAGGTTTAACAGATCAGCAATTACAAGACCTAACAGATCCTGCCAAGGCACCTTTAGCTGAATTCCCCACTATAGAAGATGCGGTTAAAAGTGGCTCTTGGTTTTGCGGGCCACCGGATCGAGTCATAGAACAAATACAAGAGGTTCAAGATAGATATCCTGGCTTAGACGAAATCAACATCGGCGTAACAAATATGGGGATGCCGTTAAAAGCGACTCTTGAGCAATTAGAATGGTTCGGGCAAGACGTTCTCCCGAAATTCACACCCCAATAATCAGCAGAGTAGTCAGACAACTGTATATTTAAACTCCGAACAATGTAGAAAGGAGCGTATTGTTTAATGAAAGCAGCAGTTTTACGGGAAATTAACAAGCATTTAGAAGTGGAAGAGGTTTCTATTGATAATCCAGGTCCAAATGAAGTGCTGGTTAGGACGCGAGCAACAGGAGTTTGCCACAGTGATTTACACTTCGTGGAGGGAAAATATCGTATCAGAATGCCAGCAGTTCTAGGGCACGAAGCAGCAGGGACAGTTGAGTCAGTCGGCAATCTAGTAACTTATGTCCAGCCCGGTGATTCTGTCATTTTATGCCTCTCAGTATTCTGCGGACACTGTGAATACTGCTTACGAGGTCAACCTCATCTATGTACTAGAACAGACGTTGTCCGCGGACCAGATGAACCACCTCGATTAAGTCAACACGGTGAAGCCATTACACAATTTGCGCAGTTAGGGACATATGCGGAGTCGATGCTGGTCCACGAGCATTCGCTAGTCAAAGTGGACAATGATGTACCCTTTGATAGGTTGGCCCTTATCGGATGCGGCGCAACGACAGGCTTGGGCGCTGCAATGAATACTGCAAAAGTAGAGCCTGGAAGTACTGTGGCAGTCGTTGGCTGTGGTGGAGTCGGCCTTAACTGCATACAAGGAGCAGTATTAGCAGGGGCGCTACGCATAATTGCTATCGATACGGTTGAAAGCAAATTAAGCCTAGCAACTCAATTCGGCGCAACAGAAGTCGTAGACGCTTCCACTGGCGATGTTGTACAAAAGGTCATAGATATGACGGATGGAGGGGTAGATTATTCATTTGAAGCAATTGGATTGAAAGAGACAGCAGAACAATGTTATGAGATGTTGAGACCGGCCGGGACCGCTACGATCATCGGGATGATACCTGAGGGGACAAAAATAGAGATCGATGCAGGTAGTTTCCTAAGGCGTGAACGCAAGATACAAGGTAGCTCAATGGGATCAAATAGATTTCGTACCGACATGCCGAAATATATTGAGTTTTATAAGCAAGGCAGATTGAAATTGGACGAATTAGTATCCCAGCACCTGAAGTTAGATCAATTAAACCAGGCATTTGCAGATATGAAATCGGGAAATGTCGCTAGAAGTGTAATAACCTTTGACTAAACTAGCCCACACAAATAGTTTTCGGAGTAAGATCACTGATCCTTTAAGTCGTTGATAAGCTTCGTACAGATTTACTTATTGAACCGAGACGAGGCACATTGGTCTTCTCCGATCTAAAGCCATTAGTTATAAAAGCACATGACAATCCGGACACTGGGTCCGCCCAAGCCACTGATGTACCTGCCCCAGCATGTCCAAAACTACTCTCATCAGGTTGTCCCGTGCAACCCATTCTCGAATCGCCAATCACTAATCCTAACCCTCGCCTCCGATATCCACCGAGAGACTTATCAGTACCCTCCGCGTGAATGCGTGTCACTTCGGATATGGTCTCAGGCGACAATAAATTTACACCCTCAAAAGAACCATTCGCATTCAACACAGAATAAAATCTGGCTATATCTCGTGCTGTAGATATACCTCCACCAGAAGGCTGGACGGAACGATGAACTTCCGGTTGATTGTAAATAGGAATCGCACCAGCCCTATCACAATCCTCCATAGCGTGTACACGGGAAACTCTATCCCCCAGGCCTCTTGGTAACCCGAGATAGCTATCCGTCATTCCCAATGGAAGAAAGATTTCTTCAGACATGAACTGATCTATAGGTCTACCATCAACTCGCCGTATGACCTCTCCAAGAACCCAGCCATAATTACGTGGATGATATGCCATCACTTCACCAGGTTTATATTGCGGCGTCACCCCAGATATAACTCTGGTAACGAAATCCCAGTCTTCCCATTTATTCCAGGTAAGAGATGAAGGTGTTTGCGGAAATCCTCCCTGATGGGTAAGAACATGTCGTATAGTTATTTCTTCCTTACCATTCTTAGAAAATTCAGGCCAATAAGTAGCAACGGGCTCATCCCACTGTAATAGGCCACGTTCCCACAGGATATATACGCATGCAGCGGTCAGTGGCTTAGTGCAGGAATACAAAATAAACATAGTATCAGAAGACACCTGCTTGCCAGACTCCCGATCAGCAAGGCCACCATATAAATCTACAACTAGACTTCCTTGGTAATAAACAGATAGGGCAGCTCCAGGGTGAAACCCTTTCTCAATTTGGCCATAAAATAAATCTGCTAAGTTTTCTACCCTATCAGATGAAATATTATTTCGTATAAGCGATTTATCAACCAATTAAAAACTCGCTGTTGCCATTTTAGTGAGCACTAACTCACATTCGGCTGCACAGAGCCTCATTTATGAAACAATGGCAGAATCTCTTGTCCCATCCTCTCCAACTGCTCCATAGATTCAGTACCAGAACAAAGCGGACGTACAGCGAACTTAAATCCACCGGCGTCGATATATTTTTGAATCATCTCAGCAATTTGTTCCACAGTACCCAAGGCTGTAAATTCCGTGAAAGGCACATCTGGCCGATGACGCGTGACAAATTGATGAGATGTATTAACCGCATTTTCATAATCATCAGAAATATAAAATCCCAGCAACACTCCTATATGGTCCTCTTCAATTTCTCTATTGGCTTTATCTGCAGTATCAAAGACGACATTTCGTCCAAGACTAACCTCTTGTGGTGTCGCACTAGATACAAGCCAACCATCCCCTACACGACCTACCCGTCTAGCAGCTGCCATGCTTCTGCCACCGATCCAGACAGGGGGAGATGGTTTGAGGTAGGTTTTAGGAGTAATACTCACATCATGGCACGTAAAAAATTCACCTTCATACGTAACATTGTCTTCCTCCCACAACATACGCATCAAGCGAATGGCTTCATCTGTACGACGTCCACGATCCCCTTTCGGAACACCACATGCTTCATACTCCCCAGGATCTTCTTGACCCAGACCAACTGCCGGAAAGAATCTCCCTTTCGACAAATAATCTAGAGTAGCTATCTGTTTGGCCAATATCACAGGGTTACGCAATGGCAGCGCCAAGACACTCGTTCCAAACTTCATCCGTTCCGAGTACGCCGCTATCATTGATAAAGCTACTATGGGTTCGAGATTAAAACTGTCGCTGACAATACGATCACTTAACCATATCGAATCATATTCATACCTATCGCCAAGATCTACTAAGTCCTTCAAAAAATCAGGGTTATCACCGCCTTGACCAAAGGCTCCAGGAACGTATCCTATCGCTACACTCATATGACCCTCCCTAAGAATCTTTTAGGGCATACATCTGACTATACTACTAAACGTATCAGAATCAATCTTGGATAGGTTTCATGCCCGCTTCTATGCGGGCATCATTGATATGCTCTAATACCCTTGCCCGCAAAGGAGGCATTTCATATCCAATGTCCGCTAACATGCGGCTGTGATCGACCTTATATACGTGTGGCACAGGACGGTTGCCCATAGTTATCTGGGCATCCGGTATTATGCTTTTCACCAAGTCTGCCATTTCCCGTATCGTAGCTAGATGCCCACCGCTGATATAAACAGGATGATTTAACTTATCGGCCAAAGCAACTTGAACAAATATCTCAGCGGCATCCTCTGCATGTATCATTGGGGAAGGTTCCTCTGGATCAAAATCCATTTCGACAGACTTTCCAATAGCTGGTAATGACATTAATAATCCACCTATCATTCCGGTCATGCCTGTTATTCTACCGTGACCAAAAACCGTGCATATTCTTACACCACGGATATCCATGTCAAAATTGCTTCTGTATTTAGCCGCCGCGAAATCATTGGCAGCCTTGGTCATTCCATACATATTTATAGGCGCTGATAAGTCATCTTCATTTATCAACCTATCACCAAAAGTTTCTTGAACACCATAAACAGCAATGGAACTTGCGTAGACTATCCTTTTCATATTAGTCCAACGACCAACTTCAAAAACGTTATTAGTGCCCTGTATGTTAACTTGCATCCCGAAATGAGGGCGATCTTCAGTATCTGGGGGAAGAAGAGCTGCCATATGTATAATTCGATCTACATCATGAAAATTTATGGCCTCTAAAAGGTGGGGTATCTGAGTCACATCACCTCGGTATATCTTGATACGATCCAGAAAGGGTTGAAGGTTTTCCCTTGGAGGGGCGAGATCAAAACAAACAACTTCTTCGCCTTTTTCCAAGAGCTTCCTAATAATCCGATTTCCAATAAATCCTGTACCGCCAGTCACCATTACAGACATAAATCAGGCTCCTACAAATATCCAATATAAATTCTGGGGATGTAGCTTGAGCAATCATACTGTCGTAATACTCAGCTATCAATATATGCATTATGACTTGAGTGTACTTTAACTATATAGGCGACAACTATATAGGCGACTTCTTTGCCAAACCGGCCTTCCTAGGATAACGAACTGGGCTTAAGCTAGTTTTTTCTACTATTACCAAAATTCTATTATCTTGGAGACTCGTCAGATTAACATCACAAACAGTATGTTCAGAACCGCCCAATAAGCGAGAGGCATTAACGGATTCTGAGAGTTCTTCCTCTATACCCCCATGTTTCCATGCGACTACTTTTCCTCCAACCGCACAAAATGGCAAAGTATATTCCAAAAGGACCGGCATTCTAGCCACAGCACGTGCTAAAACAAAATCGAATCGTTCTCTCATATTAGGATCATGTGCCAACTGCTCCGCACGATCTGTAAACACTTTAACACCGGAAAGATTTAAACGGGAAAGCAAATGATTTAAAAATCCCGTTTTTTTGCCTATCGAATCAATCAAAGAAATGTCTAGAGATGGAAACATAATCTTTAAAGGTAATCCCGGAAATCCTGCACCAGTTCCCACATCGATGACCTTGGCATCTTCTATTTCTTTAGCATCAAAAGCTAGTAATAACGTTAGTGAATCCAGAAAATGCTTCACTTGAACTTCAAAGTAATCAATGATAGAAGTGAGGTTTATACGCTCATTCCAAGAACAAAGTTCATTATAATAAGTTTGAAATGCTTCTTCCTGAGAGCTAGTCATGGGAACGCCTAATTCCTGCATTCCTTCATTCAGTAAATTAAGTGAGGTCATAAGATACACATCAATAATCTATTTCAATATCATTATACCCAAAACATCGCATTCTTAATCCCAAATTGACAGTGATATGGGTCAAAAGTAAAATTGGTTAATCTCAACGATCACCTATAAAACAATAAACATATCGGATTATTAGCAGCGCACACTAGGGAGTAAAAATGGCTATCAAAGCATACATTTTAGTTGAAACATCTGTAGGGCAAACACTAACTGTGGTCGATACTATTAGAGGGTTTGATGGCATAGATATCGTAGACGTAGTAACTGGACCTTATGACATCATAGCAGTTTTTAATGCCAAAGACATGACAGAGATAGGCACTCTAGTTACAGAGAAAATCCATAATGTAGAAGGGGTTCTTAGAGCTGTCACATGCATAGCCACTGGTAATTAGAAGCCCTACACGTAAATACACTAGAGAATACTATTAATTATTTTTCAATTATAAAAGAGGTAAACATCTGTGGACTTTCAGTTTAGTCCAGAAGACGATCTATTCCGTCAAGAACTTCGAAGCTTTGTAAAGTCCCAACTACCGGACAACTGGGAAGGTGGGGGACGATGGCCAGAAGAATGGGACTGGGATTTCACCATGTCCCTTAGGGGAAAACTAGCTGAGAAAGGCTGGTTAACCATGCATTGGCCAAAAGAATACGGCGGTCAGGACGCATCTCCAATCAAATCTGCTATTTATAATGAAGAACTAGCTTACATGCGAGCTCCAGGCAGAGATATATTCGGGGTACGCATGCTAGGGCCAACATTGATGATCCATGGCACAGAAGAACAGAAGAAGGTTCATTTACCGCCTATATCGCGAGGTGAAATTCAGTGGTGTCAAGGATACAGTGAGCCCGAATCTGGCTCAGATTTAGCATCATTAGCTACAAGGGCTGTACTTGATGACGACGAATATGTATTAAATGGAACTAAGATATGGACTACGTTAGGACATAGGGCTGATTGGATATTTTGCCTGGCAAGAACCGACCCAGACGCACCTAAACACAGAGGCATAAGTTTCTTGTTGATTGACATGAAGAGTCCTGGTATAGAAGTCCGTCCAATAGTAAATATGGCAGGGGGACACGAGTTCAATCAAGTTATATTCGACAACGTTAGAGTTCCAAGAAGTAATATAGTTGGAGAAGAGAATAAAGGTTGGTACGTCGCAGTCACTTTGTTAGATTTCGAGAGATCCGGAATAGATTATTCCGCTATGGCACATAGATTACTAGATGAAATACGAGATTATACCAGTGAAACAAAGATAAATGGCGAAGTAATGTTAGACATACCATGGGTTCAGGACTTGCTAGCTGATAGGTATGTGGAATGCGAAGCTGCTAGATTAATGGCCTACAACGTGGCATACCTGCAGGGAGAAGACCTAGTACCAAACAAGGAAGCCTCAATAAGTAAAGTCTTTGGCAGTGAAACTCTACAAAGAGTAACTGAATCCGCTTTAAAAATACTTGGCCCATATGGATCAATCGGTCGAAATGATAAATGGGCACCATTACGTGGAAGGATACAAGAACACTGGATGATAAGCTTTTCTCACAAACTTGCCGGTGGAACATCCGAGGTCCAACGTAACATAATTGCGGGACGTGGACTTGATCTACCTAGAGGTTAGGCAGCAAACAACTGTATTTCATCTTGAGAAATATTTACTTCAACATCCTCACGACACCTACGCATAATACGAAATATAGTCCTTACAGTCACTGAGAATTTATCTGCTGTTTGCTCAACAGTAAGATTTTCATTTTTCATTGCGGATAATATTTTTAGATCCTTCGCTATTCTGCGGTTCTTCTGATACCAGGTAGGATCATCATATTTACACTGTGGAAGCGGGCATTTTAAACACGATGACGAAACCTCGCAACCCGTATCTTCATAATGATAAAACTCTGGGATTGAATCCAATTCAGGCTTAGATATAATCATACTAACCATTTAGAACACCTCGAATATTTGTTCTATAGAACGTATGATCTTATTTTAGAACGCGCGTTCTATTACTGTCAATAGTTTTTGAGGCCAAATTAGCACTAGTGTTCTAATAAATTATGCCTAAGGAGATAATCGTGACTGAATACGAAACACTTACATATGATAGAAAAGGGAAAATTGGATACATAATGATAAACCGACCTGATGCATTGAATTCTGTGACAGACCAGTTTGAAGATGATATGGAAGAAGCGTTGTTAGAATTTGATATAGATGAGGACGCTTGGGTTTGTATCCTCTACGGGACCGGAAGATGCTTTTGCGCCGGCGCTGATATAAAACAACGATTCGTCAATATGACTCCTCAATCCCGAGCCAGACGGGCTCGGGGAAACAGTCCAGACCATCGTCTTGGACGTTCTATAAACTGGAAACCTGTGATTGCAGCTGTTCACGGGTATGCATTGGGAGCTGGCATGTCTATGGCAGCAGAATGTGACTTAATAGTAGCTTCTGAAGAGACTCTATTTGGAATCACAGAGACTAAAAGAGGAGTACCTGGAGGTGGAGTCTGGGCAAAAGTTTCAGCATTCATGCCATCAAAAATCGCCACAGAGATGCTTATAACTGGTGAACCTATCAGTGCTGGTGAACTGTATAGATTAGGACTCATTAACCGCCTAGTCCCAACAGGAAAACACTTAGAAGCAGCTGAAGAATTAGCCGAAAAACTCCTAAAAACTCCTCCATTAGCTTCTAGAGCCGGCGTGCGAATAACTAGAAGATCATGGCTACATTCTGTCGCAGATGCGCAAATGTACAATCAACCACTAAAACTGCATCTATCAGAAGATTTTCAGGAAGCTAGCAAATCATTTGTAGAAAAAAGGCCACCTGAATACCACGCCCGATAAAACTAGTCACATGGGCACTGATTTAATACACAGATTAGAAAAACTTGAATCAAGGTCCATGTGACACGCCATTACAAACGCATATTAATATTTGGTAGCAAATTCTGGAAGGACTTCTTTACCAAACATGTTTACAGCATTTAGTGATTCTTCGTTAGACATTCCAGGCCATTGGCAACGTAATATTAACTCTTGGATGCCAAGGTCCTGATATCTATATATTTCTCTAATGCAGTCATCAGGACTTCCAATGATAAACCTATCTTTCAAAACTTGGTCAAATTCAACATCTATGCGATCTGCTGAAGGCAATTCATTGCTATGCCCAGAGGCCGCTCTATCTTTGTACAGCCATTCCACATGAGGTCTAGCTATATCTATCGCTTTTTCCCTAGTCTCAGCGATAAACATTTCTCTCCATGCAGAAATGTAAGGCTTTTTAGAATACTCTTCTGCGGCTCCATTATATAATTGGACTTGAGAGGAAATGGTAGTAATGGTAGATCTTGAACTAACTAACCACCCATCTCCCTGCCTGGCAGCTCTAACTACTCCACGATCCTGGTTCGCCGCTATGTATATGAGTGGATATGGTTCCTGTAAAGGCTTTCCAGCACCCGGTACATCATTAATATTGAAGTGATCTCCCTGGAACGTAACTCGTTCCTCAGTCCACAAAAGTTTCATGACCTTAAGAACTTCCCTAAATCGTGACAAGCGTTGATTCTTGGGTATGCCAAAACCGTCAAATTGATAGTCACGCCAACCAAGAGCAGGTGCCAAAATAAATCTTCCGCCACATATTACGTCTAACGTTGCTATCTGCTCAGCTACCTCGACAGGATGATATAGAGGAAGAAGTCCCACCATGCCTAGTTCCAACCCCGGAGCTTCAGCCGCTACTCTTGACAGTAACAACATTGGGTGAAAATCATTGTTCAGATACCCTGCTCCAGACCAGATCGAACTATACCCATACCTTTTAGCCAATCGAGATTTCTCTAATCGACCATTAAGTGATTCTTCTCTAGATTCATGAGGTAAGTTTCCACCGCCAAGATTTAATCCAAATTTCATACCACAGCTCTCCACGGCAGATAACATCACAGGGCTAGATTATTCACCCCAAACATTATCTATTCTTAAACTAGTTGCGAAAAGTAGTCTCTAGATTCCATCATGCGCGGATGAACCTGATTTCCGCGTTGTATGAGACTATCAACTTCCCTTCTAAGAAACTCAAACATAGCCAAGTCCAAATTTGAACCTGCTAATTCATATAAATACTTCTGATATGGGTACTTTTTATTCTTTTGAGGATCAAGTTTATCAGCTAGGAAAACTATCTTGCCGATCTCATCTAGAGTATCGCTTCCTGTGGTATGCCAATATACCGCGTTCAGTATAGATTCATCCTCTACGCCATCTTCTATCCTAACGATTTCAGACCCAACAGGACCATGGAGCAACATTGGTATATCTCTTTCGATTGTGCAGATGTCCATGTTCATATCAGATGCCCTAATCAGCAATTCACTGTCTGGCATGGCTCGAGCCACATCATGGCATAGAGCGCCTAACCGTCCTAGGTCAGGGTCTACTCCATTACTATCACTCAGTCTGGCTGCTATTTCTTCAACTCTGTTTATGTGTGACTGAAGCCCAAGGGGCAATCTAGATACCCGATTCCTAATGACGCCGATAATTCCCAGCACTATTAGCCCATGTCGCCCAGGGTTCTACCACCTAACAAATGCATATGCATATGATCAATTTCTTGGCCAGAATCACTTCCCTGGTTAAGGACCAACCTAAATCCTGTCCCAGTAACACCTTCACGTCGAGCCATCTCTTCAGCGACCACAAACATGTGACCAATAAGAGATTCTTGGTTTGGGCCAATTTGCGCAAGCGACGTCAGAGGCATGATTGGAACAATCAACAAGTGAACAGGTGCCTTCGGGTTTATATCGCGAATAACTATAACTTGTTCATCTCTATAAATAGGAGCAGGGTGCAAAGGATCCCGTGCGATATCCGAAAATACTGATTGATTTGTAGCCATAGCTACCTCCGCATAAACATATAAGATTTGTCGTACTAGTCGTCAATATGCTCTAACACAGTTGTTTTGTGATCATGAACATCACCATACATCAGCTGCTGTACTTTGGCTCGTCTTGTATAAAGCTGTAGATTATGCTCCTTTGTGAAACCTATCGCGCCGTGACACTGATGAGCCGTAGAACAAACCCTGGCATATGCACCGGTTATCCAAACCTTTGCCATCGATACTTCCCTAGCACATTCCAAGTTCTCTGATATACGCCAAGCAGCATGGTATGCCATATGACGGCTACCTTCCACATCTGATGCCATATTAGCGCAGTGATGTTGTATAGCTTGAAAACTTCCTATTGGCCTCCCGAATTGGGTTCTCTGCTTTGCGTATTCGACAGTCATATCTAATACTGCTTCGGCACCACCAAGCATTTCTATGCAATTAGCGGAGACGGCACGCTGCAACATTTTTTCCACTATCGGCCAACCTAGGTCCACCTCTCCAATAACATTACTATTGGGAACTGTGACATTATTGAAATGCATTTCACAATGTCGCTCCCCACCAATACTATTCAATAAACTGACAGTTATGCCTTCATTATCCATAGGCACAACAAATATGGTAATTCCAGAGTTCGCATCACCAGATTCTGTTGTTCGTGTAACTACTAGAACAGACTGAGCCGCATCTGCATCTGGAACAAACAGCTTGGTTCCGTTTAAGACATAGCTATCACCTTGACTCGAGGCCGTCATATGAATACCCCAAGGCTGGTAAGAACCTTCTTCCTCCAGCATAGCTACCGTTAGAATATGACTCCCATCACATACACCGGGAATAACTTCTTGCTTCTGCAGATCGGAACCAGCATCAAGAACTGTAAGGCCTCCCAACACAACGCTAGAAAAAAACGGAGTCGGCAGCAAGCTTCTACCCATCTCTTCCAGAAGAACCGCAAGATCTGCAAAGTTAGCTCCTGTGCCGCCAAATTCTTCAGGAAACACCAGACCAGTCCATCCAAGACTTACAACTTGCTTCCATAAAGTCTCAGAATAACCTTTATTACTCTCTTCTAATTCCCGGACTAATGTGAGCGGGCACTCCTGGCTCAGGAATTCTCTGGCACTATTCTTCAGCATTTGCTGTATTTCGGTTAAACCTAGATCCATCCATCCTCCATTTTCTGCATTAAACGAGAGCGAACGTAGTATATCTTATCGGATCATCGCTCTCAACAGATCCTTCATCACTACTCCCATTATTCTAGATCATTCAAAAAATCAAACGCCCCAACTACTATTAAGATGTTAAATATTTGCACGCCTGTTTTATGTAGAATATATTCTATATATTGCCCAGTCATCAATCACGCCATTCGTGACTATTTCAAGCACAAAACAAACCGCACACTTCTTGCGTTTATAAAATATTTGTGTACAATATGGATAACATTGACGATGAACAAACACATCAAATACAGCTATCTATAGCACTGGAGGGACTCGTATATGAGTACAGACGATTTAGTAACAACTAAACTGAGTGATCGTTACCTAGACGCTCTAATCCGGAGAGATCCCGACACCACGATATCTGTTATAGAAGATGCTATACGCCAAGGGCTGAGCCCAGTCAGTATACTGGTTTCAATCGTTGGCAAATCCCAGATTCGAGTCGGTGAAATGTGGCACACCGGTGAGATAAACATAGCGCAGGAGCATCTTGCAACCCAGATGACACTAGACGTTATGGACCAAATGAGACAGCGCTACCACGCTACCACGAAATGGGGAATCAAGGCAGTTGTAACATGCGTAGAAGGTAATTTCCATTACGTGGGATCCCGAATGATCGCAGACCTTTTACTAGTAGACGGATGGGACGTTGAATTCCTAGGAGCAGACACACCAACTCACGATTTAGTTGAGTTCGTACGCCAGGGCCACCCCGAACTTGTCGCCTTATCCGTTTCTATGAAAGAAGACCTTAGTACAGCAGAGCAAATAATCACGCAATTGAGAAGACTGCCCGATTCACCCAGAATATTACTAGGAGGATACGGCGTTACCGATACCGATCAAGTTGAGGGACTTGGACCGGACGGATTTGCCATCGACGCATACAGTGCAATCCAGGAGGCTCGCCGCCTTGGAGGACTCTCAAAGGATCCTTTAAGTCTAAATGAATACTTAATAGTGATGGGCTCCAGAGTACAGGATTTGAGAAAAGGAAGAAGTTGGAATCAAGAACAATTAGCCCAAGCCTCTTCATTGGACAGAACCTACATAAGTGCCGTCGAGAACGGGAAACAGAACCTGACGATCGGGGTAGTCTTAAAACTTGCCGAGGCCTTAGAAGTACCCATCGGACAGCTCCTTTCAGACTAACTCCATTCCTTTTGCAACTTCACAGAGAGGATAATTCTTATGGAATGTCCTCTCTGTGAATCACCTTACGCAGCTTTCCTACGAGGCCTACGGCGACGAACCTGCTCAGGTATAAATACGTTCTCATCGATTTCCTGAGGCTCAGATACTGTCCCAGCGAAATAACGACCGCATTGAACACACGTTACAAACGGACCAAAACTATCCCTGCTCTCATATAGATCTCCCTTACATTTCTGACACGACTTAAACCAGAACACTTCTCACCTCTCTTCAGCAGGTCTGTATATTTTGGATTCACCCGCTAAATCTATTTCGGACTTGCCTTATCTCTACACCTACACAGATCATCTGTTTTTAATTTAATGTCTAACAAATCCTACGTTTCAACCAATTTGTACGATATAGTTGACAAACAAGTCCTTAGATGTCTAGAATAATACACATAACGTAGAACACTGTCAACATTTAAGTTAATTAATGTAGAACAAGTTCTATAAAAACTAATAAAGAACTGTAATCAGTGAAAGGAGATATTTATAAACACCAGGTGTTCCACAATTAACGACACAAGGTTGTATAACTTAATCTACATAAATGAAAGGACATAATTATGACAATGGTGCAAAACATAGCAATTATTCTCGCAGCCGTAGGGGCGCTCAATTGGGGTTTGGTGGGCTTGTTTAAATTTGACTTGGTGGCCCTCATTGCGGGAGGCAAATCATTTGGAGAAGTAAATATTCTATCTAGGATCATCTATCTGCTAGTAGCAGTATCGGGCGTTGTAGCAGTAACAACCTTAGCTTGATCCAAGTCATACCCAGTATGACTTTATAGCAACTAAATCAAAGGAGCGGTAATTACATGGACATAAGAGAGATAAATACATTAATCATAAAAACTCGCACTTCAATGAGTGACCTTATAAATAAATGGGAAAGGTTTATGGTCTCTCGAAAAGCACCTCCTCGCAGAGTTCTAGACCCGTTAAACGTATTGAGTCCAAGTTTGCCTGCTGTAATTGCACGCTCCACCAGAAGAATAAACGACCCTAGCTTAACGTTGGCGGAAGCTGAAATTCTGGGAAGGATAAACCTATCATGAATCTACTAGACCAAGAACAAAACCAAGAATTAAACAACAATAAGGAGAAAAAAATGACAGACAACAACATGGAAATTGGCACATGGACACAATTAGCTGAATCGCTTTACGAATTCCTTAATCGCAGAGGAACCACTATCGAATACACCTTTGCTGATATGGAAGTTATGGTACCTAAATCTACCGGCGCAGATGCTCCTCAGGCACGTTGGAATTTGAATGGGAGTGTAAGACTCCGCACCTGGGAGTCGTAAACATAGTGATAGATGTTAAAAATGAACGTTTTAATGTGACTGGAACCGTGCGAGTAGAAATAGATGAAATGACCAGCAACATTACCGGAACAGGAAACGTCATAGACATAGAACTGTCACTAGTAGACAAAATTTTGACCCATTGGGGTAGGAAACTACCCCAAAAGTCAAAAAATCTTTCTGATGCCAGTGAAGTGCTTAAACGCACTGGATTGACTGTCAGGGTTCTCAACAATAACAAGCCAATAGTGATCGTAGGAGAACAAGCTAAACCTGGATTGTTAAATAAAATATTTAAATCAAGAAACATTCAATGGAAACCAAATTTGGCTTTGATCAAATTTGCCCTGAAACATAAGAAGCAAAAGCAGTTTTAATCACAATTATCGGGAGTATAAAAATGAAATGGACTATTCTAGACGCCGACAAAACAGTATTGGATCCTTCTGGAGTCGATGCCTTTATTGATCGGATGGATAAAGAACTACGAGCAGGAGGTCCACCGCTTGAGGGCTTCAAGTCTCTCTATTCCAGTCAAGAGATGCTTCAAATCACACGTGAAATAGAAAATGAAATAACGAAAGTGCCTGATTCCCAATCAACTCTATATGTCGGTTTTCAAACAGTGGATAAATTCCTAAACGAGACTGAGAGATATACGTACATGAGCACGTTGGGAATTCCGGTAGTTGGTTTTGGTCAAGGTAACGTGCCTGACCAGAACAACGTTCCCGCAGAACAATGGGTATCATTACCAACTGATTTATTAGCTTTTGAAAACCAGTGGTACTTAATATCGGCATCACCAAACCCCATAATATTTATAGGTTGGGAAACATCTAGTCCTGAGCTTTTCGGGCTAGGCGGGATCTCTACAGAAGGAAAAGAATTCCGTGGATTTGTCTCAAATGACGAGAGAATAATTGATGCCGCGATAAATTATCTCGAGCGAGTTAGGAAACAGAATGGTCCTACAGCTTCCCTGCCCCTAATGCAGCTATCCGAGGAAATACCTTTTCCGATTAGTCGCATCATGATGGTGACTGACGATAATCAAAATGAACAAATTGACTCAATGCGTAAAGAGATAAGTTCGTTCGCAGCAGAAAATGAAGCTTACGTTATGTTATATGACATTTCAGCAGCATCATATTTAGTGAATCCATATCCGTCAGGAGAAGTAGAAAAAACTTCCACTAAAGTCTTACATACTCAAGATCTAGGTTTAATGGGGAGACAGTATCTTGTTGAGCAGCTGGACCATCTTAATAATAATGAACTATGTGCCGGAGTAATATTAGCGACTGAGCACGGGTTCAAACATCTAGCGGAATGGGCTGAAAGCGAAAACGCGGACCTGATTATGATTCCGCAGAGCTTGGTCAACCCCGGACTAATTGACCGGATAAAGGGCTATACTCTTCGAAAGTTGCTTGAAGCCACAACTATTCCCATCATTGTGTATAAGGATTCGACATCGTCATGGATGCGAACACGCAAAGTGTTTAAATCTAATGCTGATATGGATCATCAACTAAATGTATCTGATTACCCAACACCAAAAGCGGTTAGCCCACTAGCATGAAATATTGTAATTCAGTGTGGGAGATAGATTAAATGCAACCGCAACCAGTAATAGTATGGTTTAGGAACGATCTGCGCTTGGAAGGCAATCTAGCTCTAAGCGCAGCTCTAGCCTCTCAAAAACCTGTTATCCCAGTATTTATATGGAACGACAAGTCAAGTGATTGTACTTTTAACGGCCCTCATTCTGAACGATGGCTTGGAGTTTCCTTGCGACATTTGTCAGATTCATTAAATCACCTGGGTTCTCGTCTAATTATCAGGACAGGATATGCCCCTAAAGAGCTTCGCGACCTGGCCTCGGAAACACACGCTGATCATGTCTATTTTAACGAAAGATACGAACCCTCTGAAATACAAACACAGAGTTTGGTCGAAGAAGCTCTAAGGCCACAGAATATCGTATTGAAAGCATTCAACTCTAATTATTTATTTGATCCAAGGACTATATATAAAGCTAACAATCATCCTTATAAAAAGTTCGGCGCATTTTGGAAACATTGTTTAACGCTACAAGAACCAAACCCACTGCCTCTGCCACTGAGGTCCGAACAATTTTCGAGTCCTATGCTGTGGCCTAATACAGTCCAACTCACAGAAATGAACGAAGGTTCAAGTTTTAGGGAAGTATCATGTATAAAACCAATGTGGACCCCCGGGGAGGCATCCTCCAATAGAAAACTTAAAGAATTTCTCCTAACTTCATACGAATATTACTCCGAAAATAGAGAGCGTTCAGATATTACTGGAACGTCGATGCTATCGCCCCACTTAAGCTTCGGAGAAATAGGACCGACTCAGATACTCCAAGAACTAGACCAACAAAAGCTGAAGGCAACAGCTTCAGTAACTTTACATGAAGACAAATTCATTACAGAACTAGGCTGGAGAGAGTTCGCTAACTACATCATTACGCATTTTCCCGCATCTAATAGCGAACCAAGCAATACAGTTCTCGATCATTTCATCTGGGACGATAATAAATACCACTTAACTGCTTGGCAATCAGGGGAGACGGGTTACCCCATAATCGACGCAGCAATGAGACAGCTTAAAAGCACTGGCTGGATGAATAATAGGCTTCGCATGGTCGTGGCATCTTTCTTAATCAAGAATTTACTTATACCATGGCAGAAGGGGGCAGAGTGGTTCTCTTACTTATTGGTAGATGCCAACGAGGCAAGTAATAATTTAGGATGGAAATGGATAGCAGGGTGCGGGACCGACTCATCACCCTATTTTAGGATCTTTAATCCACTGACACAATCTCAAAAAACCGACCATGATGGATCATTTATCCATCAATGGATACCTGAATTATCTCAATTAGCTGAGCCCTGGATTCACCATCCATGGTTAGCACCCATAGATGTATTACAAAGAGCGCAGATCAGTTTAGATGTAGATTATCCAAGGCCTATTGTTGATTACAAAACATCCCGCATTCGTAGTTTAGCTGCATATAAGCAAGCTAAACTACTTTACGATCTGGAGAGAAAACACAATTGATATCTCACCACTTATTCAAATTCTTAGCTCTTGCCATAATCGATGCACTGAACATCCTAATCAGAAAAAATAAACGTATACACTATAGTCCAGATTAACTGGCTTAACGAATTCATTTATTTGCATTTCTTCCAATAATGAAAAAGGAACAAGTACTGCATTTTTACTCAAGTAAGGAGTTGTCTTAAATCTCATAATGTCTAATACCAGCATAACCAGAAATCACCGGATATTAGTAACAGGAGCAACGGGCTACATTGGCGGCAGATTAGTCCCAATGTTGGAAAAAATGGGGTATAGCGTTCGGTGTTTTGCGAGAAATTCAGATTCCCTTGCATCAAAAGTATCGCAAAACACCGAAATCATATCGGGGGATATGCTAAGTTCCCAATCGATTGAACATGCTATGAATGGAATTGATACAGCATTTTATCTAGTCCACTCGATGGGGTCAGCTAAATCCTTTATGGATCTAGAAACAGAATGTGCTAGGAATTTTGCCTATGCTGCTAAATCTGCTGGGATCAGACGAATAATCTATCTTGGTGGCCTTGGCGAATCAACTAAGAAGTTATCGCCGCACCTACTGAGCAGGCAGGAAGTAGGGTCGATATTAAGAGAATCAGAGGTCCCCGTTATTGAATTCAGAGCATCCGTCATTGTTGGATCAGGCAGCTTATCTTTCGAGTTAGTCCGCAGCCTAGTAGAACGTTTGCCAGTAATGATAACTCCCAGATGGGTCTCAACCCCATCGCAACCAATATCAATAGACGACGTACTCAAATATCTAATAGAAAGCATCGAATTGCCGAAATACGAAGATATAATCGTAGAAATTGGAGGTGCAGAAATAATGTCCTACGGGCAAATCATGAAAGAGTACGCCCGACAGAGAGGACTAAAACGCCTCATGTTAGCAGTACCTGTCCTGACTCCTAGACTGTCCAGTCTGTGGCTGGGACTCGTCACTCCCGTTTATGCTCGAATAGGGCGCAAACTAATCGATAGCATGAGATATCCCAGTGTAGTTAATAGCACCACAGCACAACATTATTTCAACCTTATACCAAGTGGTGTTACTGATGCCATTAGTAAAGCACTAGAAGATGAAGATCGAGACTTTGCCGAAACGCGATGGTCTGACGCCCAATCTTCTTCAGGTCCGATCAAACATTGGGGAGGAGTAAGGTTTGGACCAAGACTACTCGATATGCGAAGGATAAGTGTCTCTGTGGGACAGCAAGAGGCATTTATACCAATACAACGTATTGGCGGTCGACAAGGATGGTACTACGGAAATTGGTTGTGGCAGATACGTGGATTCCTAGACCTATTATTTGGAGGCGTTGGTATTCGTAGAGGTCGTAAACACCCTGAAACCATTACTGTGGGTGACACTATAGATTGGTGGCGGGTAGAGGCGTACGAACCATTCCAACGACTTCTACTGATTGCCGAGATGAAAGTCCCGGGACGTGCATGGTTAGAATTCCAAGTAAGTCAGAAGGAAAATGAGACCATACTAACCCAAACCGCAATCTTTGATCCCGTAGGAGTAGGAGGATTGTTGTATTGGTACGCACTGTACCCGCTTCATAACTTAGTTTTCTCTGGCATGATAAACAATATCGGCCGGTACATCCAACTGCATAAAGAGGACTTATGAAAAACACGAGCGGCACGTTAATTTTGGGTGCTAGCGGAGGTATCGGATCTACTCTGGCTAGGACTTTAAGAGATCAAGAGGAACACCTTGTGTTAGCTGGACGAGATTCTACAACCCTAAGAGAACTTGGAGCCGAACTTGACTCTAAAATTATCATAATCGGATCCATGGATATTGAATCTATTAGTAAAGCGTATACAGAGGCCGAAGAGGTATTAGGTTCTCTGTATGGGACTGTAAACTGTATAGGATCATCTCTCCTAAAACCATCCCACACAATATCATCTGAGCAGTGGCAGGACATCGTGGATACTAACCTTACCAGTGCTATGGGTACTGTAAAAGGCGCATCCAGAGTTATGATGAAAAGAGGCGGTTCGATTGTATTAATAGCAGCCGCTTGCGGTAGAATAGGAATGGCCTACCACGACGCGATCAGCGCGACTAAAGCAGGCGTCATAGGGCTGACATTATCTGCTGCTGCAACATACTCAACCAAGGGAATACGGGTCAACTGTGTAGCTCCTGGACTCATAGATACGCCCATGACTTCTCCAATCACAGGAAATGAAATCGCATTGCGCTCATCTGAGTCTATACACCCTATTTCCAGAATAGGACAACCATATGAGGTAGTATCAGCAATCACCTGGCTATTAGACAGGCAGAATACATGGGTCACAGGGCAAGTAATCGGAGTAGATGGAGGGCTTGGGTCCGTACTGAAAAGGACCACTACATGAAGACTATAACCTACGTTAAGCGATCACAATTAAACCACTCAGCAACCACGGTTTTTAATTGGCATTGCAGGGAAGGAGCCTTTGAAAGACTAAACCCGCCTTGGCAACCGGCCGAAACTATAGAGAAGTTAGGAAGCATTGAAGATAATGGAACTATCACAATCAAGACTAAACTTGGGCCATTATCCTCTAAGTGGTTTTTGAAACATATCGATTTCATTCAGGATCGCCAATTCGCAGACATTCTCATCAAAGGCCCCTTCGCCTATTGGAAACATATCCATAAAATGGAACCACAAGATGAAGAAACATGCATATTAGAAGATGAAATAGAGTTTTCTATGCGTGGTGGGATAGTAGGAAATATATTAGGTGGGCCTATCGTGAAGAACTTGCTACAAAAGATGTTCACCTACAGACACAACGTTCTCCGTTCAGACTTACTATCCCATAGCAGATATCAATCAGATGGAATAACTAAGATACTAATATCCGGATCTACAGGTTTAATCGGCCAAGCTTTAAGCTCGTATCTATCTACTGGCGGCCATCAGGTAGTCAGGTTGGTCCGCACCTC
>JAPNTN010000050.1:0-3631 GCA_027249445.1 Dehalococcoidia bacterium
ACGAGCGCTCCGGTGCCTACGATAAACCCTACGCAGTTACCCGACGTTGCACCAACTAGGGAAGTAACCGAATTTTTTAAACCAAAAGATTACAGTGAATTCGACTCTAACTTACAGGCTCTATTTCAATCTGCTGTGGATAATGAGTTTGTAGCCCTTGAAGAAAAATCAGGTCTTTCGATCGCTGTTTACACGGAAGGAAAAACCTGGACTTATGCGATGGGTGAAGCTGATTCAAACGTCGAAATGATGGTTAATACCCCACTTATGGTCAGTAGTTCTTCAAAAACATTTTTGTCAGCGCTAATCTTATCCCAGATTGAAATGGGATTTTACAAACTAACAGACTCTCTTGAAACCCTTTTGGAAAATCATCCGGATTTCGCATTATTCGAATTAGATAAAGTTAATCTGGAAGTTACCATAGAGCAGTTGTTGACTATGTCTTCTGGAATGGCTGACTTTAGTCACAATATGGCAGGTAAGAGTGGATCTTACAAAGAGCCAACGTGGTCGCCTTTTGATACGGTTAACCTAATTCAATCCGCGTATTCCCCTCCTGGTAAATTCCAATATAACGATACAAATGTGGTTCTGTTAGCCATAGTTGCAGAATTCTTTGCTGAAGAACCGCTCGCTGATCTATATCGGAAGGAATTCTTGACGCCTCTAAATATGACAGCAGTTATATTGCCAGAAGAAGGTATTGCTTGGCATCCGAATCTGTTTAACGATCGAGCTGAAGGCTTCACGTCCCCGAGGATCGCAATGCCGTATACAGATGTTTCCTCTTGGGGTGGGACTGGATTTGGAAACATGATTCAAACAGCACCTTTCGAGTTAGGGTATTACCTAGGTGCGGTGGGTAGATTACGTTATGCGTGTTGTGGATTTATCTCAACTCCTGAAAACGTAGCTCGTTGGGCATATGAACTTTATAGGCCGACTGGACTCGCTGTTTCAGAATCGGTTCGAAGTCAGCTTCTCAATTCGTTTTCTCCTGAACGCGTTCCTGCCTGGGGGGTAACTGGCGAATCATATGGATATTTTGTATCCAAGAGAACGTTCAAATTATCGGATTCTAGGATTATAACGGCCTATGGGCACCCGGGTGGTGGTGGTGGTTATTCTTCGGTCATGCTTTATTCCCCCGAGCTTGATTTATCCGTCTCGATTTTGGCAAATTCTGAAATGAGTTTCAGAGGTGTTTGTGGTCCAGAAAAGTCGATGAATTGCATCGCATCAGAAATCTTTTCAGCCTACTCTCTGACGGAGAACCATTAAAAGACCCGGATGTAGTCTATAAATCGGCGAGAAAAAAGTTCAGTGTTAAAGCTTAAATAACAAAAAATCTAATACCTAACGGATTATCTTTAATCTTACAAGGCTTGTACTGAACTACCGATGAACGAGTTATTGTTTGATCTTATTAATCTATTCATGATGACTGACTTAAATGGGTTTTCATGTACGATTCTGGAGCCATCACTAGGTGTAATGTTGTAAATCCATTCAACGGAGGAGAAAGATATGTACGGGACAATATTTCGTATGAAAACTATACCTGGCCAACAATCAAAAGCCATATCTCATTTTAAAAAAAGATCGGCACAAGATATAAAAGGTGCAATCGCAGTTTATTTGCTGCAACCAGAAACCCAGGATAATGAACTAGTGGGGGTAGCGATCTTTGAGGACAAAGCGGCCTATATAGCCAATGCCAATGATTCTGTACAGCATGAAATTTTTACTAAACTCAGATCCTGTCTGTCGGAAGACCCGGAATGGACCGATGGTGAATATATTTAAGGCTAAGACCGGGATATTTGCCCTTATCCTCAGTTAGACATAGTCTTAAAAAGACAAAATCGGAAGAATAAGTCCACGCTTGATTCGCAAATATCATTCTGCGGTATATTCTAAGGCAAGTAAGTTTTTAATTGACTGGGAGTAAAATGTCGGTTCAGAAACCCAATTTAGAAACGAAATTTCGCCAAGTAGTTCAATCATTTCGGACAGGAATCAAAAGCAGCCCGTTTCTCGATTCAGAATTTACAGAGGCTGATGCATACGAAGTTCAATATAGACTAATTGAGCAACTCACCGCCTCTGGTGAAATCATTCGTGGCCACAAGGTAGCATTAACGACCAAAGCCGCTAGGGATCACCTTGGAGTAAATGAACCGTGCTTTGGTCACATTCTAGATGCAGGAATATATGCTAATCGGTCAGCGGTCCCAATCACGAAACTAACCGACCCTCATTGTGAAGCGGAAATAGCTTTTATCCTGAAAAATGACATTAAAGGACCGGGAGTGACTCCCATACAAGTCATGTCGTCGATCGAGGCATTGTTACCGGCGATAGAACTTGTGGATCTAAAAGTAAAAGGAGAAGGCATAAGTTCAACCGACGTCATCGCACACCAAGGGCTACATGGTGGCGTAATAGTCGGATCAAATATGATTGATATTGATTCTTGTGACCTGCAATATGAGGGTGCCACGGTAGAGCACAATGGGAATTTGGCCGGATCTGGAACGGGGTCTGAAGTGATGGGAAATCCGATTAACCCCATTGTCTGGCTAGCAAATAAAATGTATGAATTCAACGACTACCTTAGAGCTGGAGAGATTATAATTTCTGGGTCAGTCGTTACGCCGATCCGTATTTCCCGTGGTGATCAATTAGATGTCACATTCACGCGATTGGGAAGAGTGAGTGCATCATTTGTATAATCTTGAAAATACGTTAAAACTGGTCGATTTATTCTTTAAATCCGAGTATTAACCTAGAATTATTTGAGACATTATCTTGTCGGAAGTACCGATCCACTTCGGTAATTCTTTTAGTTATCGGGAGCTATTCGGTAAACGAACAATGATTATAAAACTTCAAGCCAAGAGATTCGGCTCTTGGTTGACTCTTCCAAACCATGCAAACACTTCGTGTTCCGAAATATCTCGTTATGAGTGGTGTTGTTACTAAGTAGATGCTTCGCCTGATTCCGTTATAGTCTTATAGATGAATCAGACGTATTAGAGATACTCTGCCTTAAATAGGCCAAATCGCCTAGATTTCATTGGACTAAATAACGACTGGTAACTCCCGACAAAAGCGATCGATCATTCGATTTGAGTGTTAAAACATCGCATAATCCTCGCTATTAAATCTGTCTGTTTATAGCCGCTCGATTTTCTAATATTTATATTGCAGTGACAGGGGTTATAACTACATCCCAATATCCTATGACCGGTTGCATCAAGGTTTGTAATTTCGCCATGTCGTCAGATTCGACAAGCATGAAACCACTATGCATTGGGGGACAGCTACCACCCGCTACGAACTCAACGCCAACTTCCTTGCATCGGGCCCGCCAATCTGTGACAGGCGGAGTACCATCGCCGCGATGTACTGCACAGTTGTTGGGAGTGTGATGGGATGAGATGTGAAATTGCATATTGTCCTCCAAATTTAGAAATATCGGGAGACTATACGACAGGTCGGGTTAACCGTCCAATTCATAGATTATCAGGATTAATTTTTATGGACTTATGATGTATTGGGTTTTGGAGGAGATTCGGATGGCCCACTGGAAGTCCGTAATAACCAACTAGACAACATCTTGTTC
>JAPNTN010000051.1:0-3080 GCA_027249445.1 Dehalococcoidia bacterium
CTACGACTGCGGTTTGCTCAGAGGGTTCGAGTTCTACGTGGACTACTTCGGAGGGACTTAATGCTTTTGCTATAAACTCTTTTGGATCATCGTCCCAGGGTACTACGTCTATCTTTTCTCCTTGTAGTTCATTGACTATGCTCTGTATACGGTTTCCTCTTACACCTATACAAGAACCGACTGGATCGATTCCATCTTGTGTAGAATTGACTGCAACCTTACTTCTAAATCCGGGGTCCCTGGCTATTGCTTTTATCTCGACTACTCCGTTGTACACTTCGGGAACTTCAATCTCAAATAGTCTTTTTAGGAGATTCTTGTGGCTACGAGATACTAATATCTCTGGACCCTTTGGGCTAGTTCTGACGTCTAAGACAAACACTTTCAGTCGTTGCCCTTTTCGATATCTTTCACTGAAGACTTGTTCGTCGCTAGGCATAACAGCTTGGGCTCTGCCCAGATCAATTTGCACACTGCGATTGCCATCGACTTGGTCTATTATTCCTGAGACGATATCGTCTTTATGTTGGATGAACTCGTCATACAATAGTTCGCGTTCAGCTTCCCTGAGTTTTTGGAGGACGACCTGTTTGGCAGTTTGGGCGGCAATGCGACTGGCATTGTGAGGTAGTGGCTCAGGAAGGGCAATTTCTTCGCCTACTATTGCGTCTTTATGGATAGACTGGGCGTCGAGTACAGTGATTTCTCTGTCAGAATCCTCGACTGTATCCACAACAGTTTTCAGTGCGAAAACGCTGACATCTCCGGTATTGGGATTTAGATTAACTGTGATATTTTGCCCGGATGCGTTGCTATCCTTTTTAAATGCCGACGCAAGAGCTACTTCTATGGCTGATAATACTTGTTCTTTAGGGAGGTGGCGTTCTGCAGCTAGCTGGGTTAACGCGATTAAGAAGTCACTTTTCATTGTCAAACTCCCTGATGTTCACATTTAGCTAGGTTAGTAGTCGCCAACCAGCAAGAAAGCGGGTTAAACCCGCTTTCTACTAAACTATGTTGGCTGAGTATATCATTGAGGAGGGGCACTTTCAAGATTTACCTAGGTGATTTGAGTGATTGAAGTATTAAGATAGATTTCCTAGCGGCCTGAAAACGTATAAGTACTCACCACCATATTTTGCCCTTTGATTCGCGCTCGAGATCAGAGTAATCTTTTGTCCAAAGACTTGTACTTAGGTATTTCCATCCACCATCGGCTAGTAAGCATACGATCTTCCCTTGTTCTACTCGTTCGGCCTGTTTAATCGCGGCGTGTACGACTGAGCCAGAAGATACCCCTGCGAAAATGCCTTCTTCGTTTAATAAGCGCTTAGTGGTGTGGAATGCATCGTAGCTGCCCACCATGAGACGAGCATCTAGCAGTGATATGTCTAGTATTGGAGGAATGAAACCATCCTCTAGTCTGCGTAATCCGGATATGAAATCGTCTGGCTCGGGAGCAACAGCGACGACTTTTATATCAGGGTTATGCTCCTTTAGTCTCCTAGCGTTACCCATCAGCGTCCCACCTGTTCCTAGCCCGGCCACAAACATGTCCATATCTGGGTGGTTATTAATTATTTCTAAGGCCGTGCCATGATAGTGTGCCTCAGGATTGGCTTCATTACCGTATTGGTACATCATGATGTAGTCAGTAGGATGGCTTTGATAAACTTCATGAGCACGTTCTATGGAGCCGTTAGTTCCTAGCGATCCGTCTGAATATATGATTTCCGCACCATACGCTTCAAGCAACTGGGTACGTTCAGAGCTGACATTCTCTGGCATGACCACGGTAACTTTATATCCCTTTAGCCTACCGATCATAGCCAGGGAGATACCAGTATTTCCGCTAGTCGGTTCTAAGATTGTCTTATCTTTACTGAGATCTCCTGCCCTTTCGGCTTGTTCTATCATTCTTAGAGCAATCCGGTCTTTGACGCTACCAGTGGGGTTTTGACCTTCCAGCTTAGCTATTATCTTGACTGCCGGGTTAGGACTCAGATTCTCTAATTCCACTTCCGGAGTGTTTCCAATGGTTGACAGAATGCCTTTATAATTTTGCTTAGTTACCATTTTGTAAGGTTTCATCCATCCTATATTGTATTGTAGCCAGATATTTGACAGATTCAGAGATTATGTTTGAGTTAAACGACTCCCATCTCCTCAGGGCTTCCCAGTCCGCAGAATATTTCGTAATCAATCAGTTCCGTTACCGTAGGATTGTCTCCGCAAAGAGGACACTGTGGATTGCGTTTTAGTTTGACTTCTCTGAAGGTCATAGATAGAGCGTCTACCAAAAGCAATCTGGATATTAAGCTTTCTCCAATACCTAAGAAATATTTTAAAGCTTCGGTCGCTTGTATGCTCCCTACAAGTCCTGTAAGGGCTCCCAATACCCCTGCTTCAGCACAGTTCGGGACCATCCCTGGTGGGGGGGGTGATGGGAACAGGCATCTGTAACAGCCTTCACCTGGGACGAACACAGTTGCTTGGCCATCAAAGATCAGTATGCTGCCATCTACTAGCGGTTTATTTAAAAGGTAACAGGCGTCGTTCACAAGGTACCTGGTGGCGAAGTTGTCGGCTCCGTTAATCACGAGATCGTACTGATTGATAATGTCCATGGCATTGTCGGACTCTAGTCTTACTTCGTGTAGCACGACGTTTACATCGGGATTGTAAGCCAACAGATTGTCTTTCCCCGACTCTAACTTAGGTCTTCCAACATCTGGGGTATGGTGGAGGATTTGTCTTTGCAGATTTGAGAGTTCCACAACGTCAAAATCTACCATGCCGACAGTGCCTACACCTGCTAGGGATAAATATACAGCTGCAGGGGAACCTAACCCTCCGGCCCCAATGATTAATGCCTTGGATCCCATCAGCTTGCGCTGGCCACTACTGCCGACGTCGTTCATTATTATGTGGCGGCTATAGCGCTTTACTTGGTCGGGAGTAAGGGGTTTGGATTGCTGTGTCATCTCCAGGTTACCTCCAGTCATATTAAGTCGAATTGTTATACTCTATACAAGTAAAAAGCCCGCGCTCCTATGTGGATATTAATCCGGGCGGGCACA
>JAPNTN010000052.1:0-4025 GCA_027249445.1 Dehalococcoidia bacterium
TATCCGGATAGAGAACCGGAGTTAGTTAGTGGGATATGGACTGACCCCATGGTTGGTATCATGGAAGTATTCTTGATAAATGCTGCTATACATAATGCTCGTCAGACAGGTAAAGGTGAGTATATCGACGTATCAATGGCGGAAGCTACGACTATGCTGCTGCCGGAAGTGATATTAGACTACGGGATGAACCAGAGGACTAGTGATCCATTGGGGAACCGTGATATCCATTATGCTCCACAAGGTAATTACCCCTGTATTGGGCAAGATGAATGGATCGGTATCAGCATCAAAGACGATTTGCAGTGGGGATCATTGTGTGCCGTGTTGGCTTGTTCTGAACTGGAGAAAGACCTCAGGTTTGATACGTTGGAGAAAAGGCGTTTGAACCATGACGACCTAGACGCATTGCTTAGCAAATACACCCGTGATTGGGATGCGACTGACCTTATGGAAGCACTGCAAGATAAGGGAGTGCCTGCCGGTAATACCCAGACTGTTCCGCAATTGAATAACAATAAGCACTGGGAGTATCGAAACTTTTTCCAGGATTATATGGAAGAAGACGATGACCACACCACTCATTCGTTGCCAGTAGTTCCCTGGCGATTCGATGGAGAAATAGAAGCGTCCGTTACCGGTCAGCCTAATCGAGGCCAGCATAATCTGGCAATATTCGAAGACTTGCTAGGTTTGACGGAAGCTGAAGTCGAAAAGCTAATAGAACAAGAAGTTATATATTAACCCCCCTTGGGAGTTTATCTTCGGATGCCCAATCGGGTTATCATTTTTCGTGGAAGTCGTTTGGGTCGTCGTAAGATGATGTTGGGTCATTTGGTACTTCAACGCTGTTTGTGCCATTAGAAGACTGGGTAGTCGTCGTATCCAATTGAACTTCACTAGGCTGTGGTTGAACTCCCCTGAAAGAGGCTAAAGCTGATTCCAGTTGATCGTGGAATGATTCTGGGTCTTTAGCGACTATAGCCACTCTTTTTCCATTAGTTTGTATCACTCTCAATCTATCTGGAGAGTGTCTCTGTCTCATGTCGATCTCGGATATATTGTTGAAATAGATAACCTTACGGCGTGGCCGTCCGTAAGCTACTATGAGCGCGTCAGGATATATCGCGTATATTTTCGGGGTAGTAAGCCATGAATAAGCGCCTACCAATAGTCCCATGATTATTAATATTTCAGGGCTTATATTTCCGGCCATACCCTGAGTTAATTGCACTATACCGAATACTACTACTACCAGGGAAAATATTATCGTTATATTTACGGGTATTCTATGTTTGTCCCAGTATATTGGTTGGTTCTGCGAATCTTCCATTACAATCCTTACTTATCAAGTCTCTTGGGAATATTATATTGAGTTAAGAGGTATACAACAACATTGACAATCACCTTGTTGGAGATAATTTGTTAGGTTAAGCAACCTAATGCAGTACGAAATACGTCGTCGAACATCTCCTCTGTGAGTCTTCCTGTCTGAGTATTTTGCTGACTTGGGTGATAGGAACCTATCAGTGTAGTCTCATTAGACATATGATACTCCAGGTTATGTCCGAATTTTGCGAGCGGTTCATTTGTATATATGTTTAATATCTTCAGGGCGCGGAGATATGTATCAAATCCTATCTTCCCAAAGGCAATAACCGCCTTTACATTGGATAACAGCTGGATTTCCTGTAATAGGTATTGTTGACAGTTTGCAAGCTCAGCCGTCGTAGGTTTGTTTTGTGGTGGTGCGCATCTTAAAGCTCCAGTGATATAGGCGTTTTTTATAACCATGCCATCGTTCCGATTATGAGAATCAGGAGAACTGGCAAATCCGAATTTGTGAAGGGCCCGAAATACCCAGTCTCCGCTTCTGTCACCGGTAAACATTCTCCCCGTTCTGTTCCCTCCATGCGCTGCGGGGGCCAATCCCATGATTAATAACTGTGCCTTTGGGTCGCCGACTGATGGGAGGGGTTTTCCCCAGTAATCCCAGTCCATATACATACGCCGCTTCTCCCTCGCGATTGTTGTGCAATGTTCAATCAATCTCGGGCATAGCTGGCAATTTATGACGGTATGTTGTAAATCTGAAAGTTCAGTCATAAAAGGTTTGTCGGTTTATAGGCAGGATCTGATTTTTTTGTTGGCTATAGTATAAGGGAACACGATTGGATGAATGATAAACAATAGGAGTATAATCCCGTAGCATACACCCGAATCTTAGAGAGGGACAATATGAAAGTAAAAGCAGCAGTTTTATATGAAGCTAATACTCCTTTGGTAGTTGAAGAACTGGATCTTGATGATCCTAAAGAAGGAGAAGTGTTAGTCCGCTTATCATCAGCTGGAGTCTGTCATTCTGATTACCATGTTATGAAAGGGGAATGGAATCCTCCTCTGCCTATGGTTTTAGGACATGAGGCAGCGGGCGTAGTGGAGAGGGTGGGACCTGGAGTAACCATGAGCAAGCCTGGTGACCATGTGATCTTAAACTTTAGGCCCAATTGCGGGTGGTGCAAGTATTGTACCGTCGGTAGGCCAGTCCTTTGCAATGGAGCGGATACGGACAGGTGGGCTATGTTTGATGGCACGGTCCGTTTGCATAAGGGGAATCAGGATATCAACCACTTTGCCAGAACTGCCTCGTTCTCTGAATACGTTGTTGTACCTCAGTCTGGAGCTGTGCCGGTACGTGATGATATGCCTTTGGATATGGCCTGTTTAGTAGGATGCTCAGTAATGACCGGAGTAGGAGCTGTGATCAATACAGCTAAAGTCGAGCCTGGTAGCAGTGTTGTAGTGATTGGCTGTGGCGGAGTTGGTCTCAATGTAATACAGGGAGCTGTATTAGCGGGGGCCGGAAGAATAATAGCTGTTGATATGCTAGAAAACAAACTTGCTTATGCCAGAGAGTTTGGTGCTACGGATATCATAGACGCAAGCACAGGTGACACGGCGGCAAAAGTGCATGATCTTACGGACGGCGGAGCTGATTATGCTTTTGAAGCTATTGGAAATTCCAAGACGATTCTTCAGGCTTATGAATCTACTGGCATTGGTGGGGTAACTACAGTGGTGGGTATGGCAGCTGAAGATGATGAAT
This sequence comes from Dehalococcoidia bacterium, assembly GCA_027249445.1. Taxonomy (GTDB): domain Bacteria; phylum Chloroflexota; class Dehalococcoidia; order Lucifugimonadales; family UBA3495; genus UBA3495. Next base: position 3,107 of record JAPNTN010000052.1, read on the forward strand.
TAACGTTAAATGCTTTATCTCTACCGAGAACCGAAAAATCTATCATAGGATCCTGGTATGGAGGAGCTAGACCCTGGGTTGATCTCCCCAAGATGGTCGATCTGTACATGTCTGGGAAACTTAAGGTAGATTCGTTGGTAAGCCGTAGGTATCCGCTTGATGACATCAATATCGCTTATGACGCTTTAGGTAGAGGGGAAGTTGCCAGAAGTATATTAGTTTACAACTAGGGTACTGCTCTACTGTCCGATATCCTTATAGTTTACTGTCGTCAGGAGCAAAAACAAAGAAGAGGGCCTATTGCTAGGCCCTCTTCTTGCACAATAAAAACGAATATTGGCTTCTAATCTTTAGCCCGTAGAACTAGGACGCCCAGAATGACCAATATTAGTGATAGGCCTATGTAGGGAACTATCATTAAGTCTGACTCGTAGTTAGCTATAGGCAATATTGTTCCGATAACTCCGATTACTATAGCCCCTAATGCAATTAACATATGGAAATTCTTTTGTATTAGTATGCCTAGGCCTATCGCAGCGAATCCAAGGAATGCGCAGGAAACCGCTGTTGGTCCTATTGCTCCCGATACAGCGTGCAATGCCTCTACTAGTCCTTGAGACGCTGCATTGTTTGCTATACCAATCAGAAGACTTATTTCTATGAGTTCTCCTGCAGCACCAATAAGAATAAGGATGAAACCAAGTTCAGCTAAATGGTAACCGGCCCCACCTGACATCATATTTTTAATACCGTTAAGGCCAACCGTTCTCAATAATAGTCCTAACACGGCCAATGACAGGCTTATTTCAGACCATAGGACATTATTGCCTAAGGAAGAGCTTAAGGCTTGTAGATCAGATGGGTCCGATAGTGCGACACCCATTGGTCCTGCCATAAAAAACGCTATCATCATTATGGG
>JAPNTN010000053.1:0-2900 GCA_027249445.1 Dehalococcoidia bacterium
GATATGGACGCACTAGGACATCTGTATACTGATGTTCATATGAGGACTAATTTATCTGGTGTATATGCGTGCGGTGACATTAGGGCAGAGTCAACTCGCCAGCTCGGGTCTGCTGTGGGTGACGGTATTACAGCTTCCTTGTCGGCGTTTCATGATATGAATTCCTAATCAGATTCGGTCAAATGTATAAGAACACTAAAAATGACCCTGGTAACAGGGTCATTTTTAGTGTTCTTATAGGCTTAATATCTCGCGTAGCAGTAGAACGGCTCCACCGATTAGTATCAGTCCTATTGCTACGTAACGAAATGTATTAGCATTAATTTTATTGACGATTAAGTTGGCCACTAGAAACCCAGCAAGTAACCCAGGAATAAGAAGAGCAGTGTTCATGACACTTTTGATGTCTATTAGACCTGTGAGGAAATATAATATGAAGGCCAATGTATAAGTTGTTAGAAAAAAGAATGATAAAGATGCCCTCATACTGTTGGGAGATTGATTTCGCGCTATGACATAGGCCGCTGCTACAGGTCCTCCGATGCTTAGTGAAGTTATCGATAATGACCCAAGAAACCCGAAGAAGAAGCCGGATTTCTTAGACTTGGCGAGTGCAATCTCAGATTTAAAAAGCAGAGAAAATCCTAATATTAAGATTAGGATGCCGATTAATATTCTCAAAACGGATGGATTTGCAATTTTAAGGGCAAAAACTCCTATTGGAACGGCACAAAGTCCCCCTGATAACATTCCATATAATTGGGATATTTGTAGATGTCTTCTTACTTTTATAAACACCATGGCCAAAAGAATGACGATCAATAAGTTAGCTATTATCACTACAGAATGAGGGTCTAAAAATATTAAAAGTATCGGTGCTACGACTAGAGCTAAGCCAAAGCTTACAGTTCCCATGACTGTGGCTCCGACAAATACGGCTACTAATGAAATGATTAGTTCTAATCCTTGGAGCAAATCCTGCCTCGGTATATTGTAGTGATAGGGTATAAGTATTTGTTGGTAGTTTATTAGGAGTTAAATGATGAATTGGTTTTGAGATATTCGGTTAAGACGCGTGAGAAGGAGGTCTCCAAAAATCCAGAATATATTCGAATGTTGTTCCCATGGTAATGTAGTTAGAAGGCCATCCAAAAATACCGATTCTATTAACGATATTGGTTCTGTCCCAGATTATAGTATTTCGCAGTTCATATCCTGCATCGGTTAGAGCTTTAACTACTGAGATGTGGATGGTAATTCGTTTATTATCCATCCATACATCAGGCACATTAATTACGCAGTGAGCCTTTTCCTTAAGCAGTGGCAATAAATCGGTGAATATTTCGGTCATCGCGCATTGATATTGATCCAAATCAAGCGTGCCAAGATCGTTCTTGTCCTGACTATATTGCTCTATTTTCATATATTGGTCATTCTGCCGAAGTTGGCCTCGACGACTTTTGTTTTTTCGGGGCCGATTTAGTAGATTGGCATATGGCGGAGAGGTCAGTATGAGGTTAATTGAATTCTCGTCAAGATGTTTATTTGCGTTTCTAGCGTCATCACATATAGGTATTTGTTGTGACTCTTGTTCGGGATTTGATAAACGACTTTGGCTTAATGTTATGTACTCTGATTTCAGGTCGAATCCGACACAGTTACGGTCACAGTCTTGCGCAGCTACTAATGTGCTGCCGCTTCCAGCGAATGGGTCTAATACTAGTTCACCAGCATGTGTGAATAATTCAATGCATCTTCTGGGTAAGGATATAGGAAACGTAGCTGGATGAATGTCCTTGTCTCTGATATCGCGCGATTCGTACGAAAATTTCCAAACGCCGATTTGAGACAATATCCATTCTTTAGCTGTTAGGCAGTTAATGTGATTGGTTGGACAATCACAATATTTTCCGTTTGATATCTCTAGATTTGATTTTTTTATCTGAGTGGCCATTATGCACTGTCGCTGATCACCGGTAGGTTTGCTTTATTGTGTGTTACGGACAATGGTACCCAATGGTCTTGTAATAAATCCACACGTTTTAATACATACTCGGAGGTGTTTTCTGTTCTGTTTATAGCGTAAACGCGCCCATTTTGGCCGCTTCTTGTAAAGTTACATCTACATTTACAATTGGAGGCCCATTTCGTTCGAGTGTAATTGATAGTTCTTCTTCGGCTGATACAGTGAACGAGCGCTCACCGTCTAAAGCCACTGTGTAGGACCTCTTTGGCAGAACTGTACGTATTCCTAAGTCGATTGTATCCCAAGTCTCTATGTTTACCTGGGTGACCATGCCGGGCGCTATCGGAGCTATGACGCGTGTCGTATTTTTTGATGTGGCATTCATATTTTCGTCAGATAAAGTATATCTTATGCCCTGATTATCCTGTTTAGATATGGGCTTAAGCCTTGCTCCAATAGAGGATAATCCGATACTGGACGGTTCAGCTCGTGTTAGGAACACATCGTATAAGGTCGACAAATCCCATATTGCTCTACTGGCTAGAAATCGCTCTTTGGACAGAGCGACATCTATGAGGGCTAGGTCCTTAAAACCGCCGTCCACATCGATTTTTAGAAGCTTGCTGATAGTGGATACGAGAGATAGTTCAACAATATTCTGTGCCACTAACCCTGCTGATATGCCGGCGATTGTCCCCTCGGTCAATGAGGGGAATACGTTATTCGTTCCTGTAGATATCGGGACCATTGGTATTGCAGTAGACCCTTTAGCTACAGCTCTATTAGTGCCGTCTCCACCTAATGTAACGAGGCATCCGACATTACTCTGCTCCATTAATGCTGCGGCTCTAGTAGTGTCTCCCTCAACATAATATGCAGGCATATCTAGGGTTTCTACCTTGATATTTAGATTAGGATCGTCACTGGCACGTAA
>JAPNTN010000054.1:0-12390 GCA_027249445.1 Dehalococcoidia bacterium
GGTTGATACACTACTCCAGTTATGTAAAAGGCCAAGATAGCGGTCCTGAAGCAAACAGAAGGATAGATGTGTTTGAATTTGAAGGTAAAACTCTGGGCCTTATTGGAATCGGTAATATAGCTCAAAAAGTTGCCAAGAGAGCTAGGGGCTTTGATGTAGATATTCAATATTATGATAAATATGCTTCTATTTCAGTGTCTGATGAAACAGCTCTAGGTGCGAAATCTGTCGAACTTGATGAATTGCTCAAGACATCCGATGTGGTTAGTATTCACGTTCCTCTGACAAGTGAGACGTATCATATGATAGGGAAGCGTGAATTGGACTTAATGAAACCAAACGCACTCTTAGTGAACACCGCTAGAGGCGGGATAATCGATGAAGAAGCCCTAATTGAATCTCTTGGCAAAGGTGGGATAGCCGGAGCAGGTTTAGACGTTCTTGAGAATGAACCACCTTCAATGGATGAACCTTTACGTCATATGGATAATGTTATAGTTACACCCCACACGGCCGGTCCTACTTTAGAGTCGTTGCCAAAACGAGCTATAAATTCATTCCATAATATGCAGCGAGTATGGGACGGCGAAGAACCTCTCTGGACTGCAAAGTTTGATACACCTGACTAGAGTTATATTTTTTCGGTAATAGATTTGATTAGTATGGTTATGAATAATGTTTAATGGAGGAACATGTGATGGTAACTCATAAATATGAACCCGAAGCCAAATATAGCGTGGTTGTTGAGGACGTGGAGTTGCGTGTAGATGGAGAAACACCATGGCTAGCCACTATCTACTCACCAGATGCTCAAGGCATATTTCCCGGTTTGATTGATGTACATGGCGGTGCATGGAATAGAGGGGAACGTGGTAATGACGCTCGTATGAATATGTCTTTAGCTGAGAGCGGTATTGTAGTTTGTGCTATCGATTATCGACTGGCTCCAGAACATCCTTACCCAGCCCAGATCTCAGATATAAATTACGCCACGCGGTGGTTCAAAGAAAATGCCGATAGATTTCACGTAGATCCTTCCAGTGTCGGAGCCATGGGATGTTCTAGCGGAGGACATACAGTTATGCTGAGTGCAATGAATCCAGAGGATCCCAGATATAAGTCAATACCTCTAGATAGTTCGTACGATGCTTCTTTACTTTTTACTATTTGCTGTTGGCCTGTTTTGGATCCATATGCACGATATTTGTATGCTCAGGGAGCTGGTGAAGACCGATTAGTAGCTTCAACAGAGGCCTATTTTCTTAATGTAGATGCGATGCATGAAGGAAACCCTCAGGAGATCCTTGATCGTAGTGAGAGCGTTATATTACCTCCAACACTTATTATTCAGGGAACTAACGACAGTAATGTGCCTCTGTCTATTCCGCAAAACTTCCACAAATCATTCGCTAAAGCCGGAGGAGATATAGAGCTTGAAATGTTTGACGGAATGCCACATGGGTTCGGTAACACGCCAAGTGTAGAATCGGATCGTGCTTTGGACCTGATGAAGAAATTCATTGCTGAGAAGATGGCTCAAGTGTTAATCAGGGCTTAGATATTAACTGTTACTGGTTCGACTAGAGCACGTAATTTTATGCCGAGATAATTGCTGCTCTAGTCAGCCTCAGATTGCATTTTGGATATCAACTCTTGTACGTTCATGGAGCCTAAATCTCCCGATTCTCGGCTCCTGACTGAGATCATCTGGTTCTCCTGCTCTCTGTCACCGATAACTAGCATGTAGGGGACCTTCTGCATTTGGGCTTGTCGGATTTTTTGGTTCATGCGTTCTCCCCTGTTGTCTATCTCTACTCTGAACCCACTATTTGACAAGGACTCACGTATAATCTCGCAATAATCGGAGTGTCGATCTGCAATAGGAATGATAGTGGCTTGATTGGGTGCTAACCATAGTGGGAAAGCCCCTGCGTAGTGTTCTATCAGTACTCCGAAGAACCTCTCGAGAGAGCCCAGTATTGCTCTGTGGACCATGTAAGGTCGCCTTCTTTCGCCGTCAGAGTCTTGGAATGTAAGATCAAACCTTTCAGGAAGGTTGAAATCGAATTGCACGGTACTGCATTGCCATTCTCTGCCTAGAGCGTCTTTAATTTTAATATCAATTTTTGGACCGTAGAACGCTCCTCCTCCCTCGTCGATGTCGTGGTCGAGTCCTCGGGATTGTAAGGCGGATTCGAGAGAAGAGGTTGCATGGTCCCATAACGACAGTTCACCTACATACTTTTCTGGCTTTGTTGATAATGAGATTTGGTAGTCAGTAAATCCGAAGGCACGCAATATTTCAAAAGTTAGGTCAAGTACTCCTCCAACTTCTGATTCTACTTGGTCTGGCATACAGAAAATGTGAGCGTCATCTTGAGTGAAGCCCCTGACTCTCATGAGGCCATGCATTACGCCGCTTCTCTCATATCTATATACTGTGCCTAATTCCCCAATACGCAACGGTAATTCTCTATAACTGTGAAGGCTGGATTTATAGATCATGATGTGGAATGGACAGTTCATCGGTTTCAAGAAATATTCTTGTTCATCGATCTCCATTGGGGCGTACATGTTTTCTTTGTAAAAGCCGAGGTGTCCGCTAGTCTCCCACAGATTAGATCTACCTATGTGGGGAGAATAGACGATGTTGTATCCGTGCTTATAGTGGATATCACGCCAGTAGTCCTCAACTAATGATCTGAGTATTCCACCTTTAGGATGCCATACTATAAGGCCGGGTCCGATCTCTTCGTGAGCACTAAAGAGACCCAAGTCTCTGCCTATGGTTCTATGGTCTCTTCTTAATGCTTCTTCTAGCTTCTCTAGATGATCATCAAGTGCCTCTTGGTTTTCGAAAGCAGTGCCGTATATTCTTTGCAACATTGGCCTTGTTTCGTCTCCCCGCCAATATGCGCCTGCTATGTTTAGCAGTTTCATCGCTGGTATGTCTGAAGAATTTTCTACATGTGGTCCCTGGCATAGATCTGTGAAGTCTCCGTGGCTATAAATGCTCAAGGTCTCTGCATCAGGTATGGCGTCTATGATTTCTAGCTTATATGGTTGGTCAGTAAATAGTGCTTTTGCTTCATCCCTTGTTAACTCTTTCCGGATAAAAGGTTGATTCTGGGATATAGTTTTGCTCATTAACCCTTCAATTTGGATTAGGTCATCAGGAGTAAATGGCTGTGGGACATCAAAATCGTAATAGAATCCATCTTGTGTCGGTGGGCCTATACCCATCTTAGCTTGTGGGAACAGTTGCAATACTGCATCTGCCATTATGTGAGCTGCCGAATGCCGCAATTTGTGTCGCAGTATATCCGTTTGATTGTTGTGGTCTTGATCTAATGTACCGTGGTCTAACATCATAGTCCTTGGATAAAGAGATATTTTGTATTGTATATGATATGTTAATTAGTGGCAGTACCTGATTATACCTAAAGTGTTATAGTCTATGAGTGTGCAGTTACTGTCAGTTTCACACCAAATTCTGTCGGATCGTCATAAGGACTACGTAAAGGGCTAATAGATGGAACATTTACTTCAACAGCTAAAGACATTAACCGGGAAAATTGATCTGCTTGTGGAGCGTCTTTGACGTCTCCAAACAAGAACAAGAAATTTTACGTATAGAGCATGAAGCCGGCGTTTCAGGGTTCTGGGATGATTACCAAAATGCTCAGAATGTCATGCAGGAGTTGGGTAAGCTTAAGGAAACCGTGTCGGTTTGGAGAGAATTCCAACGCGATGTTGAGGCCACACTTGATCTAGTCAATTTATCTATTGACGAACATGACAATTCTTTCGAATCCCAATTAGAGGAAGATGTTGCAAGACTCAATCGTCTGATGTCGCAACAGGAGGTGCTCCTCACCCTATCTGGAGAATATGATGACCGACCAGCTATATTGACGATATATGCTGGGGCAGGAGGTACTGATTCTCAGGATTGGGCTGAAATGTTGTTTCGTATGTATGCCCGATGGGCGGAAGATGATAAACGACCGTCACAGATAATGGATTTGTCTTATGGGGATGAGGCGGGAGTCAGAGGGGCAACTATTGAAATAGGGGGCAGATATTCTTATGGGTATCTGAGCGCAGAAAAGGGTGTACATAGGTTAGTTCGCCTTTCGCCATATGACCCCAATCATCTTAGACATACATCTTTTGCTCAAGTAGAAGTATTGCCGGCCGCTTTGGATGACGAAGTCAATATTTCTGTCAGACAGGAAGATATTAAGATGGATACGTTTAGGTCTAGCGGTCCGGGGGGACAGAATGTTCAAAAAGTAGCCTCGGCTGTAAGGCTAACGCATATACCTACAGGTGTAGTAGTTAGTTGTCAGACAGAGCGATCGCAACACCAAAATCGCGAATATGCCATGAGAATATTGAGCGCCCGTATTTTGGACCTGGAAAACAAAAAACGATCTGAAGAACGGTCCAAATTGCTAGGGGATAGGGTGGCTGCGGAGTGGGGAAACCAAATTAGAAGCTATGTTTTGCACCCATATAAATCAGTCAAAGATCATAGAACAAATCACCAGAGTACTAATCCAGAGGCCGTACTGGACGGCCGTATATCTGGGTTTATCGAAGCCTATCTGATGTCCAAAGTTGGCTGACAAGTTCACGGTTTCTGGTGTGAAGTGAACCTTTTAGCTCTATGTATATGCTAGGAACAAGATCCTAGGAAATGCCCCATTTTGTTACGCTTAGTTTGTAAGTAGGACAAATTTTCGTCATTAGGCGGCACTTCAACATCAACTCTATCGGTGATCTCCACTCCATACCCCGACAGCCCCACTACCTTTTTGGGATTGTTGGTCACAAGTTTCACTTTGCTTATTCCTAGATCAAGCAGCATTTGGGCACTAAGAGCGTAGTTTCTCAGGTCTGATTCAAATCCTAGTTGTTCATTAGCCTCTATAGTATCTAGGCCACCTTCTTGAAGTGAATATGCCTTTATTTTGTTGTGTAGACCGATGCCTCGGCCTTCTTGGCGCATGTAGAGGAGTACACCAGTGCCTTCTTTCCCAATCATACGCAGGGCAAGGTCTATTTGCTCTCCACAATCACATCTCATGCTACCAAATACGTCGCCCGTTAAGCATTCGCTGTGGACTCTAGTTAATACCGCATCTGCTGAGTTACAGTCACCAAGAGTTAGAGCTATGTGTTCTCCAGGATCGATATAACTTTTATAAGCTACAATCTTAAATTCTCCGTACCTAGATGGGAGTCTAGCTTCAGCTACTCTTTCGATCAGTGTTTCGTTGTGGCGCCTGTAAGCGATAATCTGGGCGATACTCAAGATTTTCAACTCATGTTTATCGGCGAAGATTTCGAGATCAGGCATCCTGGCCATGTCTCCGTCTTCCTTAATAATTTCACATACGACGCCAGCAGGATACATGTTTCCGATTTTACAGAGGTCGACTGTTGCTTCAGTATGCCCTGCTCTGGCTAAAACACCTCCGGGATTATATCGTAATGGAAATAAGTGCCCAGGTCTGGCCAAGTCGTTCGCTGTGCATTTCGGATCAATGAGGGCCTGTATTGTAGCAGCTCTATCGGGAGCCGAAATTCCTGTGGTAGTTCCGATTTTGTAGTCTACGGCAATTTGGAAGGCTGTTGGAAGACTACCTTCAGTATATTCACTGCTGACTGGAGAAATATTTAACTCCGAAAGCCTTTCAGTAGTCATCGGCATGCATAGTAGGCCTTTAGCCTCGGTTATCATGAAATTGACGGCTTCGGGAGTCACTTTCTCTGCAGCCATTACCAAGTCGCCTTCGTTTTCCCTGCGTTCATCATCAACGACTATGATCATTTTCCCTGCTTGAAGGTCCAATATTGCTTCTTCAACACTACACAATGACATTTTATAGAACTCGCTTTCGTTTTTGAGACGGACTGGCTATCGGGTCATTAAGTTCTCGACATATTTTGCCACGATGTCAACTTCTAGATTAACCACACTTCCAGCTTGTTTTGATTTCAAATTAGTGTGCTCTAAAGTGTATGGTATCACAGAGATTGTAAAAGATGCAGTATTCCGCTTTACTACGGTCAAGCTTATGCCATCTACTGTAATAAAACCTTTAGATACGATGTATGGCATCAGTCGCTTCGGTGATCTGATAGTGATTATGAAACAATCAGCATCACCCTTGATCGATGTAATTTTGCCGGTACCATCCACATGACCTTGTACAATGTGTCCACCTAATCTACCATCGGCAGATAGCGGCCTCTCTAAATTTACGACGTTGCTTTGGCCCATATCTCCAAACCCAGTACGTTTCATCGTTTCCGGTGCTAAGTCTACTGTGAAGCTTTCATCGTCCATACGGACTACAGTAAGACATGTGCCATTGACAGCAATGCTATCCCCGAGGATGGTGCCTTCTAGGACTTTTGAAGCATAGACACTTAGGCCAGAATTGTTAATGTTTTTGATTTTCCCCACTTCCTCTACAATTCCAGTAAACATGTTATGACCTCCTAGTAGGATATCCGATTGTCAGTAAATCCTTACCTACTTGGGTGTACTTGGTATCTCTCAATTCATACACTTCTTTCATAAGCTGTACGCCAAGTCCTTCAACAGGTGATGGCGCATTAGTACCTCCAATTATGATAGGTGCGGAGAATGCATAGACCTTATCTATTAATCCACTGTCAAAGAAAGATCCTATGATACTTCCTCCTCCTTCTATTAATGCTTTGACAACCCCAATTTCTCCTAAATGTTCCATCACTGATGGCAAGTCAATTTGCCCGTTCTGGGATTGTTTTGTGTGTATTACTCTTGCTCCGGCTTGAATTAGTGCAGAAACCTTTTCAGTAGGAGCGTTTTCAGAGCAAAATAATAGTGATTGTCCTGGTTCAGACAAGAATCGTGAAGTTGGTGGGGTCCTACCGTGTGTGTCAATTATAACTTTTAGTGGTTGGTGAACTAATGGGAGCCCGTGCTGGTCTCGTGCAGTGAGTTGAGGATCGTCTAATATAACTGTATTAACTCCTACTAAGATAGCATCACAAGTTCTCCTTATGTCATGAACAATTGCTCGAGATTCAGGGCCTGTTATCCATTTAGATTCTCCTGATCTGGTTGATATCTTGCCATCCAAGCTCATAGCGAACTTCGCTATTGTAAAAGGCAAGTTAGTTACTATGTGTTTAGCAAAACCCTCATATAATTCAATCGTGTCTATAGAATTGTCTATGTTTACTGATATCCCAGCTTGTTCAAGCTTTGCTATCCCATTTCCGCATACCTGGGGATTTGGGTCGAGTGCAGCTATTCTCACTTCTTTGATGCCAGCTGCGATTATCGCGTCAGTGCACGGTGGGGTTCTACCATGATGACAACATGGTTCAAGAGTCACGTACATGGTTCCCCCCAAAGCCTTTTCTCCCGCCATTTCGATAGCGACAACTTCGGCATGGCTTTGGCCAGCGGGTTGTGTACTGCCTTGCCCAACGGTAATGCCATCTTTGGTTATTATTGCCCCGACAGAAGGATTAGGACTGGTGGTACCACAGCCCTCTAGAGCGAGTTTTAACGCGAGTTGCATTGGCTCCAAAATAGTATTGATACTCTTTCCGTATATATTCTGTAGGCTATTGTTTTCTGAAGTCTTGGTGGAATCTGCTGGGAGTTGGGTCGGTTTGACCTTGATATTTGCTGCCCAATGATTCTGAGCCATAAAGTCGCTCTGCTGGTGTGCTTAGTGTTAGGAAAGATATTTGCCCAATTTTCATTCCAAAATATAAGCTGATTGGCAATCTGGATAAATTGCTTAATTCAAGCGTGAGGTGACCTTTCCAACCGGGGTCTACGAATCCGGCCGTAGAGTGTATTACCAGGCCGATTCTTCCGAGAGAGCTTTTTCCTTCTAGTCTAGCGACTAAATCGTCGGGAAGTTCTATGTTTTCGGTCGTACTTCCCAAGACGAACTCGCCAGGGTGTAGCATGAAGGGAGATTCGTTATCTATTTCTACTAGTTCAGTTAACCCATCTAAACTTTGTTTGACGTCTATGTAAGGTTGTCGCGAATTGGTAAAAACTAGGAACTTTGAATCAAGATGTAAATCTACGCTAGCGGGTTGTATGTCTGAGTAATCAACTGGCTCAATTATTATCCTTCCGTTTTCCAGTTGCTCCTTTATAGACTTGTCACTTAAGACCATAGATCTCCTTGATTTGTAACCATCGTGTATTTTTGGGCTTATGACTCGATTGTAACCTTGAGTTTATTGAGCTGCAACTAAGGTAAAACTATTTCTGATTATCCAATGTTTATCCTTGGAAATTAACGTTGCCGTTCAACAGTGATCTAGCCATGACAAACTTATGAATTTCAGATGTCCCTCCACCAATCCTGGCGTGCCTGAGCATATGGTACCAATGGGCTATGGGCATATCTAAACTTTCTCCTAGTCCGCCAAATATTTGCATTATTTTGTCTATGCTTCGAAAGCCCCATTCACCAGCGCAATACTTAACCATTGATGCTTCGACCCTCACATCCTCTCCGTTGTCCGTTCGTTGTGCGGTTTGTCTAACTAGAGCTCTAAGAGCTGTTAGGTCAATATATACATCGGTGAGCATCCATTGAATTGCTTGCCTGTCAGATATAGGTCTACCGTAAGTAACCCGTTGTTTGGACCATTCTATAGCCATCTCGAGGGCCCTGCTGAGTATTCCAAGAGCCATGGATCCGCGTAATAATCTGTCGTTATGGACTAGCCATTGTTGTCCGAGATTGAATCCATAACCTACTTCTCCTAAAACTTGGGTTTGAGGGACTCGAAGGTTGTCAAAATGCACGAAATGCTGTTGGGCTTTCGTTGGCATAGCCCATATTCGGATAGGATCAAAGCTTAAGCCTTTGCTGGGATTATCTACGATGAACATTGTTATACCGCCCCTCTGGCGTTTGTCAGGATCTGTTACAGCTTGAACTAATAGATAGTCTGCTGATTCTGCTCCTGATATAAACATTTTGGTGCCGGTAATTACCCAGTCGTCTCCGTCTTTTACAGCGCGAGTTTGCATCATGCCTCCCGGGTCAGATCCGGCTTCAGGTTCCGTCTGAGCAAAGGCGTAATAAAGATCTCCGTTTATAGTCGGATACAAGTATTTTTGTTCTTGTTCAGGTGAACAAGCCCCAATCATAAACATGGGAACGGGTGAAGTAGGAAGGTGTACTATGCTTTTTTGTATTTCTTCTTCCAATATGACGTGTCCTAGAGCGCCGATACCGCCTCCGCCATAAGCCTCTGGCACAAAAGATGTATACACTCCTGTGTCTTTGGATATCTGGTGAAGATGATTCCACTGGTTTTCTGGTAATGTACCCATGATGCCTGGCACTGTTTCTAACACACCTCTGGGAGCTCCTGGGTGGTCTTTCCCTTCTTGCGGTGGATTTGCCAGGTAATCTGGTTCCAATGGGATGCATTCATCCTTTACGATTTGCCGGATGGTGTTCTTAAAAGCTTCTATTTCAGGGGGTAGAGTAGGTTGCATATGTCGGCTCCGATTATTTTAGAAATGGTAATAGTATGGCTAGTGGAATGGGCAAATGAATTTAAGCGTATTTATAACAAGTCGATCGTTACTATTGTTATCAGTGAATTGATCCCGAGTCATATATCCTTGGGACGCATTCTCCGAAAGCACTGCATTTATGGATTGGACAGCAGTCCCTACTAATGATATCACCAGTATGAAAACTACTAAGATACCAATGATTTTGACTTTTAATGGGACATGACTGGAGGTCATTTTCACGCCTTACAATATTTGAAAACATTTTATAGGCTTTGGAGCTGTATTTCTAGTTTGTGTGCTTAATACTAGATAGAGAAATAGTGACAAACAATTGTACCTATCGTGATAAAATGTTCTCTATCTAAATCCATTAAGATCAGGGCGTGCCTGTATAACTATGCAATATCGAAATCTTCCGAATGTAAATAGTATCCTTGAGAATGATGCAGTTCAGGAAATAGTCTCATTATATAAGCGTGACTGGGTAGTGGAATTGGTCAGGGAAACGATAGATCAGGCGCGTGAAACTATATCCAAGGGACATGCTTGTCCTACACTCCCAGAAATTATCTCAACTATTAAAGATAGGGTAGCATTGCTCACTGTCCAGTCTCCCAGGCGAGTGATTAACGCTACTGGTGTTATTATCCACACCAATCTAGGTAGATCTCCTCTAAGTGATAATGCAATGGAAGCTGCATTGGCGGCAAGCGCTGGGTATTCTGATCTTGAGTTCGATCTGTCTAGTGGCAGGAGAGGTTCTAGACAGTCACATCTACAATCCTTGCTTAAAGAAATTACGGGTGCGGAAGCTTCCTTGGTAGTGAATAATAACGCTTCTGCATTACTTTTGGGATTATCGGCTTTAGCTGATGGTAAAGAAGTCATAGTTTCACGAGGAGAAGCCGTTGAAATTGGAGGAGGGTTCCGAGTCCCCGATGTGATGGAGCAAAGTGGAGCCGTGCTCATAGATGTTGGAACTACAAATCGTACGTATGTACGTGATTACGCTAATTCCCTAACCCCCCAAACTGGTGTGTTTTTAAAAGCCCACGCTAGTAATTTTAGGGTGGAAGGTTTTACTGCCGAGGTGAGTATTGGTGAACTGGTAGAACTTGGTCGAGTTAATGATATACCAGTTATCCACGATGTTGGTAGCGGCGCTTTACTCGACACAGATAAATACGGGCTGGCTCATGAGCCAACTCCTCAGGAAAGTATAGCCGCTGGAGCCGGACTCGTAATGTTCTCTGGAGATAAGCTATTGGGTGGTCCTCAGGCCGGTATAATCTCCGGAGATCGAGTTTTAGTGGAAAAGTTGTCTCGCCACCCCCTTGCAAGGGCCATAAGAATTGACAAGATTAGTTTGGCTAGTCTGACTGCCACATTAATGCATTATCTTAAGGGAGAAGCTGAGGCAGAGATCCCTATTTGGAAGATGATATCTGCACGCCCTGATCAAATAAGATTGAGAGCCCAGAAATGGAAAGAATCTTTGCAGGTAGATGCGGAAATTATTGAAAGTAAATCTGCGGTTGGGGGAGGTAGTTTGCCTGGAGAGACGCTCAATTCCTGGTCTCTGGCGATTAATAGTGTAGGTGTTTCAGGAGGGGCGCAAGCCCTAGTGAAACGTCTGCGAGAGAACGTACCTCCAATTATTGCTAGGATAGAGGGGGATAAAGTGTTATTAGACCCTCGGACTGTCATGGAGAATGAGGAAGACCTTGTAGTAGATGCGTTGCGTAAGTGTGTTATATAGTCGTGTGAGAAATATTTTTAGTAGGGACCAGATCATGGTAGCGTAATACAGGTGGTAAGAAAGTGACTGATTATTTACTAGTGCATGCAGCAGGACAGGGAGCTTGGAGTTGGGGTAGAGTTTGGGGAGAGATGACTTCCCCAGTAGAACATCCTCCTAGGCTATACGCCTATCGTGCGGTTGGTAAAGTATTCCCTCTAGATTTGCCAGGGCATGGACTGGATTCAGACGGTGATACTAGCACTGTTCAGTTTGAAGAATGTGTACAGGCTGTAGCTAGGTCAATCTCACGTCAAGGTTTAATAAAACCGGTTATAGTAGCCCATGGTTCAGCGGCTCCTATTGTGTTGCAAGCATGTGCAACATTAGATATTGAACCCTCAAGAATAGTTTTGATTAGTGGAGTGATACCAAAAGACAGGGGGACCGTCATATCTCAATTCCCAGCATTTCATAGGTGTATGTTGCGATTTTCATACTTGTTGAATGGGCTAACAAACCGGGATGTAAGTCTGGCTGCGAATAGCATCAGTAAATCGATGTGTAATAGTATGGACGCAATGGATATAGTGCAGAGTATTGGATATTTTGGGCCGCTACCAATCAAGGTGCTTAGGACTAAGTTGTCACTCTCTATTATGGATATATCGTGCCCTATAACATATGTAGTATTAAATGATGATAAATGGATTAGTCCAAAAAAACAGAAGATCATGGCTGAGAGAATCAAGGACGCTGAGATAGTAGAAATAGATTCATGCCATCAGGTTGCATTGCAGAAACCTAAAGAGTTGGCTCAATTATTACTCGGATATGCGTAGTGGGCTATTGTGCTGATACCGGTAGTAGACATCCCGTCAATAAATTATCTTTAGTGGTAGTGCATTCGTTCGAAAGTTGATAAATCTGGGTTTTGGTCCTGTGATCTGAGGATAAATATTTATGAACTTGGGTCTTCGTACTATGCAGGCTGAAGATATTGAAGAAGTGCTAGAGATAGAGAAAGAGGCATTTTCTCCATTATGGCCGGGAACTTCCTTCAAACGTCAGCTTAGCAATA
>JAPNTN010000055.1:0-3226 GCA_027249445.1 Dehalococcoidia bacterium
ATTCACTGGATGAGGATAGAAAGCTCAGAATAATGGGCGCACGACATCCTTTACTGAGCGGCGATGTTGTCCCTATTAATATCGAGATAGGAGAGCAGAATAATATAATGCTCATAACAGGTCCGAACGCAGGGGGCAAAACTGTAGCGTTGAAGACCGCAGGACTCCTTGTATTGATGGCCCATTCGGGTATGTATGTCCCAGCTCGGGAAGTTAGTATGCCTTTCTTTGACGGCATTTACGTTGATATTGGAGACCAGCAAAGTATTGAACAGTCTTTGTCTACATTTAGTTCTCATATCCATAACCTTAATAAAATATTGAGTGCCATCACGTCAAAATCACTCGTATTAATCGATGAACTAGGAACCAGTACAGATCCCGAAGAAGGAGCTGCTCTAGCAGAGGCAGTATTAAATCATTTTTGCTGTCAACGAGTCATGACGATAGCTACTACCCATCATCGAAGAGTGGCTCAATATGTTCAAGAACAAAACGGAATGATGAACGCAAGTGTTGATCTTGACCCGGTTACCTTCGAACCCACATATCACGTTACATCAGGGTTGCCTGGCAGAAGTTATGCTATGACAATAGCGGCTAGATTAGGACTACTCCCAGCGATAATAAATGACGCTCAGTCTAGAATGTCACAAGAGGATCGCGAGTCTGAAGAGCTGTTAAGAGATTTAAGGGCAAGCCGTACCACCGTAGAGAATATGAAACAGGAAGCTGAGGAGACGTTACTTTCCGCGAAGCACAAAGAAGAGCAGTTATCTTCTCAGTTGAATGAAGTAGAAACCATTAAGATACAAATAGTAGAACAGGCTCGTCTGGAACTTCAGAGCCGTATAGCTGGGATTCAGCAGAGTCTAGATAGGGCCGAGAGGTTAAGTAAAGACAAGGGACATTCGGGTTTGTCTGGCAATTTCAACGTAGAAAGTCAGAAACATATTGTACAGGATATACAACAGGAAATATCTAATCCCGACTGGCAACCCATCGAATTGGAACGGGATAGATGGCAAGATCACCTTAACGTTGGGGACCGGGTTTTCATAATGGGTGTCCCGAGGCCAGTTGAGATATTGACTCTAGTAGATGAAGAGAACAATGTTGAAGTGCTTATGGGAACGATGAGGGCAAAAGTTCCCGTGTATCAACTTGATAGGCGTGCCGATGAATACCCAAATGCGGGTGATTATCGACGTTCTGATACTCGAGGCGATAGTTATCGTCAAATATCTGGAGTAGGGGTGTTTTCCCGTTCTGGAAGGACCCAGCCCGCAGGGGAAATCAATCTACATGGCCAGAGGGTAGAAGATGCCCTGACCAATGTGGAACAATTTTTGAACGATGCATCTCTGGGCAATCTTGAGGAAATTAGGATAGTCCACGGAAAAGGTACTGGAATCCTTCGTCAAGCTGTAAGAGAGTATCTTGATGGGCATCCGTTAGTCATTAATTGGGCTTCTGATGAAGGACCTGCTGGCAATGGAGTGACAATAGTCTGGTTAAGTTAGCATTTGCAGAGCGGTCCTCTTTCTTCCGAGAGAGGACCGCTGGTGGTGGGGACGTAATCAATCTATATTCAGGACGTGTGTTATCTGCGTAGGTTATCTGCACAGGTATTGTTATTAGCGTTACTATTGGTGCTATCAGGGCATAATGTATCGTCCCATATAGCACCTCCGAAAATAGTGCTGTTCATTGAGGCGTTACTAAAGTCGGCACCTGTCAGGTCAGCGTATTTCAAGACTGTCCTATTAAGATCAGTTAAGCTGAAAGCACTGTAACGTAGATCCGCTAAGGTTAGGTTCGCTCCATTAAAATTTGCATTAATGGCTACTACGTCGTTCAAATTGGCCCAGCTCATATCAGCATCACTTAAGTCTGCTTCAGTCAACCCAGCGCTTGTCAGGTCAGCTCCATATAGATCGGCTCCCTTTAAATCCGCTCGTACCAAGTTAGCCCTTTGTAAAGAGACGTCTCTCATAATTGCATTGTCTAGGACAGCCCCGTTTAAATCAGCTCGACTAAGGTCGGCGCCGGTTAAATCTGCTTCTCTAAGTACGATATCACGTAGGTCTAATCCACTTAGATCACACCCTGATAAATCGACACCTATACCACGCACTGTGCAATCCTTATCCGTTAAGTCGATATTTTCATTGCAGATGAGATTCCCATCTGTATCAAATCCTATAAGAAATCGGCCTAGCGGGCATTTTTGGGCAGCAAATTGGATGACAGATGCAGGACCTGCAGGACCTGTGTCACCTTTAGCACCCTGCGGTCCGGCTGGGCCTTGAGGTCCTTGATCTCCTTGGGGCCCTTGAGGTCCTGGAATGACACTTGTTGAGGATTCGTTCGAAATAAGCTCTAATCCGGCTTCTTCTGAACCTGGCTCCGGCCCGTTACAAGCCATCAGCATAAGACTCATAAGAGTAATTAGGGCTAATAGATATAGTCTCGACACCACACACCCCCCATCCGGGAAAATATCTATAATAGTGGGCCATTCACATTTAGGGTGATATGACCCGATTACATCTGGATTGTAATACTTTTATATAGTTGCAGGCCTAGGTTTAAAATACAGATTTGTAGCATTTTGTTGTACATATTCGTCTGTATTGAATCAAAAATGTGCTTATAGGCCTTGAAACCACGGCATGCGTTTTTGGGTAAAGGCTTTTATGCCCTCTTGAAAATCAGCACTGTGAGCTATCTCTCCAATCGCGTTGGTTTCAGCTTTAAGTTGCGATTCTAAATCTTGGGACCAGCTATTGTTTAGTAGCTGCTTTACTTTTCCGTAAGCTAATGTTGGATTCTTTGCTAGCCGGTGAGCGATTTCTAGAGAGTGGCGCTCAAAATTTTCTGAAGGGATTACTTGTTCTACCAAACCTAGTTCCCGTGCATATTCCGCTCCAATCGGTTGGCTAGCTGTGTATAGTTCGATGGCTTTGCCCATACCTAGTAGGCGAGGCAATAAATATGTTGACCCACCGTCTGCGGTGGCTCCGATATTACCGTAGGCCATCAAAAACCGTGCACTACTTGAGGCTATGCGAAGGTCACATGCTAGAGCCAGGCTGAATCCGGCGCCAGCTGCAACCCCATTTACTGCAGCTATGACAGGTTTATCTAACATCCGTATGGGTATAATAACTTCATTATGGAGTGAGTCTGCAAGAGACCGTATATATGCAGCTAAGGCGTCTGG
>JAPNTN010000056.1:0-6301 GCA_027249445.1 Dehalococcoidia bacterium
TCTGATTAAATCACATCTTGATTCCTCACATTGATTTCGAATCTGATACCCGTACTTAATGGTACTAATTCAACCAGCAAAGGAGTTTCATTATGACTGTAGTGGGAATGGGAGACTACAAATACGAAGTTGTAGAAGACTGGGCTAAGCTGCCCGATGGCGAGTCATTTGCAATGGTTAGTGCCATGGCCGCTGACTCACAAAACAGAATTTATGCATTTCAACGTAAAGATCCGCCTATAGTCATATTCGATAGCGACGGCAATTATTTGGATAGCTGGGGGAATGGATCATTTGTATTAGCACACAGCATATTTATTGAAGATGACGTGGTCTACATAACAGATCGAGACAGTTCAGTGTGCCTCATATACACCTTAGATGGAAAACCAATACAGATGCTAGGGAGGCATGGAGTCCATTCAGACACGGGTTGTGAAAACCCGGGCGACTTGGTTCCCAGAGCAGCAGGACCATTCAACTACCCGGCCGAGATCATTCCTTCACCATCAGGGGACCTTTACGTGGCTGATGGTTATAGGAACGCAAGGATACACAGGTTCAGCTGGGATGGACAACTAAAACAGTCTTGGGGCGAACCAGGAAAGACTGATCCTGGGCACTTTCATTTGCCACACAGTTTAGTAATACACAACGATACAATCTTTTTGTGTGATCGGGAAAACCATCGCATGCAGCTGTTTACATTAGACGGCGAATTCCTAGACATATGGGATGATATACAGAGGCCTATGGATATCTCAGTAGGCAAAGACGGCATGTTGTATGTAAGTGAAGGCGGAGTCGATGGCTCTTCAGCTAGGGTCAGCGTCCTCGACACCGACGGTACTGTGTTATCGAGGTTTGATTGCAGAGGACCTGGCCACGGCAGCTGGGTAGATGGAAACGGAGATATATATGTAGGCTTAAACAATCCTGGCGGTATGGATAAATTCGTCCGGCAACGTTAATTATTATACAACCGGCCAGTTTCAAAAACAGGCACCCAAATGGGTGCCTGTTTTATTTACATACCCTAGGCTTCAGTCTTAGAATTTTTTATATTTCTCAGTGTCAAATATAAATATAAAATCCAGACAGGCAAAGAAATAATAGCTATAGATAGTGGCTCACCAGGAGACAAATATTCATCACCTGGCCTTGCTCCAATAAACATATAACTAAGAGTCTCTGGAATAGCGACCGTTAGAGATATAATACTTGCAACAGCAAAAACCAGCAGGCCTGCAAACAAATAAACTCTCCGCAAAATATCTACACGTTCCGTTTCTGTTTCGATAGAACGTCTAGCTACCAAGTGAACCAAACCCAGAATGATCCCGATGAGCAAGAGACTCACCCCGAATATCATTGATTCTTTGACCTTATAAACCAATCTCTCCTCTAATGAAGGATACTGCTTATTAATCTCTTCTTCTGTCATTGGAGGAGCATCATTCTTAAGCAGCTCTAACTCCCTGTCCGACCTGTCCCGCGCACGCCATTTATCTTCTTCATATACTTGGCCATAACTAAACTCTGCGCCAAAAACTTCGCCCAATCCCACTTTCAGTAAAGTCGACCCGCCAGAAAGAGCGCCAATAATTACCGAGATTAGGATTACAACATAAAAATAGGCGCGTAGAGCAGCTCTATAAGAAAAGAACCTTATCGAAGAATTGTTTCGCAACCGCATAATAAAGTAAACTATTCCGACCACTACCAGAATAGGTATAGCCAGCGCAATTAGTCCGCCAATAATAGGAAATATAATATCCATTGACGATTCACATCCCTTTCACATTGTTTCTTACTAGAAAATTGTAACTGAAAATAAATTATTATTATTAAGAGATAAGACTACATTTACAATCAGTTTCAAATATAAATTACCCACTGAATATCCCAATATATACAAGTCTATTGCCCTTACTATTCCATTGCGTTAGGATTTGACAAAACTAAGATTTACGGAAGGATGATAAAAACATGGAAAGAGAAACAAGTATTGCTGTATTTGGAGGCGGATGCTTTTGGTGCGTAGAAGCCGTATTTCAAGCACTAGAGGGTGTAGTGTCAGTAGCATCAGGATACTCTGGCGGGCACGTTGAGAATCCCAGCTATCAAATGGTGTGCAGTGAAACAACAGGGCATGCCGAAGTTGCTAGAATAGAATTTGAACCTGAACATATTTCATTTGAAGACCTACTAACTGTATTTTTTGCGACCCATGATCCCACAACGCTAAATAGACAAGGAGCTGACGTAGGAGCACGGTATAGATCATTGATTCTCTATACAACAGACGAACAAAAAAGCATTGCGTCTGATTACATCAGCAAATTAGACCCAAACGAATATGGTGGGAATCCCATCGTTACTACGATAGAACAATTCGATGTTTTCTATGAAGCGGAAGATTATCACAAGAACTACTACCTTTCTAACCCTGAACAGATGTATTGTCAGTTTGTAATAAACCCGAAGGTAGCAAAATTGCAATCTAAGTTTGGAAATAAACTTAAATCCGGAGCGTTTCAATCAAGGTAACAAAAAGAGAGGCCCGAGAAAATTCTCGGGCCTCTCTTTTTGGGTCTCTTACTAAAGAGTGACTACTGACTAGCCCCTTACCATGTTTGGAGTTGGCTCTAACGGTAGTCCTGGGTGTCCAGTCAATTCGATGCCCAAGTTAGACATCTCACGGGCTTTCTTACCCATATCCGGAAGCACTGCTTCGATCTTATCTTCATCAAGATCTGCTGCGATGCCGGGATATCCAGCTCTTTCAATCATTGCGCCCAGCTTGTTCCTATTCAATTGCTCTAGGCACCAACCTAGCGGATCTTCAATGAGTGTCCTGTCCCAATAGATTCTGTGATTCTTATTTCTAGGACCATAGTGGTAGTGTGGTCCATCCCAGAAACAGTCGAACGCGATCATCTCAGTCTCTTCTACGAAGCTCTTTCCTGGAACTCCGCCAATGTCAGCAAGGACGTGTATCGCTAAACCTCCATCTCCGACTGGTAGACGACGCATTTCCAACCCGAAGCGTATATTTCCAGCTTCGAATATCTCAGTGCCTCGGTTGTGCTTTACTACATTCCTCTTCGTAGCAAACAATTCCCGTGCTATTGCTTCAACTTCAGGTAAAGCCATTAAGACTTCTTCTGTGTCTAGGTTGTCAGCAATTTCCGGATAACCGGCCCTGTTTATCATTTGTGGCAATTTATTTTTAATGGTCTTCATTGTCCATGCTATGGGATTGCCATCGATGATCGGATCGAGTCTAAACTTTTTACCGCCAGAAACCTTCTCATTAGAAGACTCCAACATCATTGGTCCACCGACTTCTACGTTTTCATTCTCTGGACCATAAACATAGCTACGCTCTTCATCGAAGCAGTTGAACCGTAGTAGGATCGTCTCTTTACCGTCGACGTCACTAACTACTTGTACAACCACACCTTGGTCCGCATGGTCTTGGATGTTTCCATCCCATAATTCGTGCTGCATTACAAAAGTAACATTACCAGCTTCAACCCTTGGCCTTCCTTTAAGCTGCACCATATACATAACCTCCACCATTATGGTTTTAAACTTCGAAACGACCACTCCGCAGCGTTAGATCGATATCATTCCGAAGATATTGCCGGAATTGTACCATTTTTTTCCGTGCAATACACCTATAAATTTTTTTGTGTATGAAACTGATGTATATATTGTCCCATAAGTGCCCAAATGTTAACATTCAGATCGATACGCATTATTGTGTCAACCATCTAATAATTACGAGTAATATAGGATGCTACATGGATCAATCAGAAATCCTTTCGCTAATCAATGACTTAAAAGAAGACGACTCCACATCTCTAAACTTAGCAGATAAGGGCCTAACATCAATCCCGCCAGAAGTTTTTGAGCTAACTCAACTGACAGAATTAAATTTACGGGAAAACAGTATATCAGAACTACCTCCCCAAATAGGCAACCTGACTAATTTGTTCCGATTAAATCTTTCTAACAATAACCTAGTGACGTTACCGGCAGAGATCGGCCTTTTGACAAATCTAGGCCGCGTAAATATTGGAAGCAACCAATTAATCGCACTACCCGATGAAATAGGCCAATGTTCCAAAATTACTTGGCTATACTTAACTAACAACCAGATCACCTCACTACCATCAACTATCGGGAACCTGACTGAACTGACAGATCTGCAACTAGGCGGAAACTCCATAACTGCGCTTCCGCAAGAAATAGGCAACTTGAAATCTCTTGCAGAACTACAACTCAGCGAAAACAACATCACTGCTCTGCCTCCTACAATCGGAAATCTCGCTAGCTTGTCAAAGCTTTACCTTCAAGGCAATGAGATTAGTAAATTGCCATCAGAAGTTGGCAATTTACAAAGTCTCAGCTGGCTTTATCTCCACGGTGGAAATCAAATCGAAATATTACCTCCAGAGATAGGTAACTTAGTATCCCTTACCGGTTTATACCTGGAAGGAAACCATATATCCGAACTGCCAGGAGAAATTGAAAATCTTGAAAATCTAGTCTGGCTGGACTTGGAAGGGAATAATCTAACAGAACTTCCATTAACTATATGCAATCTCACCAGATTAATACAATTAAACCTCCGCAGAAACAAGCTAACTGAATTACCGCCGGACGTAGGCAACCTAATCGACCTCACTTATTTTGACCTGGAAGGAAATCAGATAGAAAAACTGCCTTCCGAGATCGGGAATCTAGAAAGACTAACGGAATTCCATTTGAATAATAATGCCCTAACTTTGCTGCCGAACGAATTCGGAGATTTGTCTGAATTAGTAGACCTTTTCCTTTCAAACAACCAACTAAAATCAGTCCCAGAAAGCATGAGTCAGTTGATACATCTGGAAAGCCTACATTTATCAGACAATTTGATTACAGAGCTTCCCGACTGGATGCAACAACTCTTGGACGAGGAAATATTGTTCATATCAGGGAACCCTGTCGCGAGCTAGCACTAATGACTCAATAGAATTTGGTAGACCAAACTTTTTACAAGGAGCATCGTAGTCAATGAAATTACTCACTTATGGCCACGCTCAAAGCACACGCTGCGGAGTAATCAAAGGGGATAACGTAATAGATGTAAGCTCATTGTTAGAGTTAGATATCCAATTAAAGGACGTACAAGCACTACTAGAATTAGATGAAAACATCCTGGCCAAACTAAAAAGTGCACTCGACCAATCCACATCACACGATAGCATCCTACTATCAGAAACGACATTATTTTCTCCAATACTGCAGCCACCTACCATCAGGGACTTCATGATTTTCGAAGAACACGCGACTGCACAGGGAACTAGAGAGCGACAAGAAGCATGGTATAGAATGCCGATCTTCTATTTTTCTAACACCCTATGTGTATTGGGAACTGAAAATTCGTTCCCTCATCCAGACACATGTGAAAGGCTGGATTACGAACTAGAGATTGCTTGCATAATCGGTAAGGAAGGGCGAAACATACCTGCATCTGAAGCAATGCAGTACATCGCAGGATTCTGCATATTTAATGACTGGAGCTGCCGGGACATACAAGCAGACGAAAGTTCTGTCGGCCTTGGACCCGCAAAAGGCAAAGATTCTGCCTCGTCACTTGGACCATGGATGGTGACGACTGACGAAATGGCACCCTTTTTGAAAGATGGGAGGCTTCACGTAAAGTGCTCGGCAAAAGTGAATGGCGTCTATTGGGTTAAAGACAGCGACGCTGGAGTCTCATACCATACATGGGGAGATATGATAGAAAGAGCCTCCAAGGACAGTAGAATAGTGCCTGGAGACGTACTGGGCTGTGGAACTGTTGGTGGCGGGTCGATAGGAGAAGCCATACGAAAAGGAGTTCCGGAAGCCCGATTTCTCCTGCCAGGAGACGTCGTAGAAATGGACGTTGAAGGTCTAGGTAATTTAGTTGGCAGAATCGACCCCACCGATAACCCCAACCCTGAGTACAGATATAAGGTCACAAGCTTGCCACCAATTCCTGAGAGAGGAATAGCTAAAGATTACAAATACGAGTTCAAGAATAGATCCTAAATTGGCGACTAAGGATCAGTCACTCTTCAGGATCAAGCGATATATTCTCAAGGATATCTTGAAGCGCCTGATCTAGTAGCGGATCTAATTCGACAGGCTGTATGAATGGAGTATATGAATACTCATCTCTGACCTGATCTATTATCTGCCTGGCCTCTTCACTAGACGAGCCCATTTTTTCCAAAGCGTCTGATAACTCTTGAGATTCAGC
>JAPNTN010000057.1:0-30831 GCA_027249445.1 Dehalococcoidia bacterium
AACTAGAGTTTAACGATATGATCTTCATATCAAACCGATCCTTAATTTACCAAACACTACGCAGGTCAAAATGTTAGAAAAACGGCTTTTAGCTTGCTTTGCCCATCCTGACGACGAAGCATTTCCCATAGGAGGATCCTTAGCAGCCCACTCATCGAGAGGGGTAAATATTAGATTAATAACCGCAACATCGGGAGAAGAAGGGGAAGTGCGATCTCCTGGTTTAGCAATGCCTGATGGGCTAGGGTCCCTCCGAAGAGAAGAGCTAAGTTGTTCTGTTCATACATTGGGACTACAAAGTCACCACGTATTAGGATATCGAGATTCAGGGATGGCCGGAACCCCTGCCAACAACCTCCCTGAAGCATTCATCAATATAGCGCAAGAGGAAATTGTTGGGATCTTAGTTCGAGAAATTCGGACTTTTAGGCCTCAAGTAGTGCTCACGTTTGAGCCCGGAGGTCTGTATGGACACCCTGATCATATAGCAATATGCAAGCACGCCACCAAAGCTTTTCACACAGCTAATGACGCTTCTATCTATCCAGAACAACTAATTGAAGGACTCGAACCATTTCAGCCAGACCGCCTATATTATAGTGCCCGTCCCCAAGGATTCCGTACCTCAATGGCTCTAAAACTCCAAGCAGCTGGCATAGACTTTCCGATGCCTACCATAGAACGGGCGAATGACGGAATTGATCCAGATGAGATTCACTTAGAAGTAAACGTATCAGACCAACTAGACCAGAAAATGGGCTCTATCCTATGTCATAAGAGCCAAGTCGCCCCCAACTGGCCTTATAATCAGGTGCCTCGATCTGTAGCTGCAGATATCCTTGGTAGAGAACATTACATCAGAGCATGGCCTGAATTTACAAATAAGGAAACATTAACCGGAGATTTTTTTGAAGGACTGGAGGGTTAAAGAACTTTTCGAACATACAATGTCAGGCAGAGATGCATTGTAAGATCTCTACCTGACATCAATAACCTAATTAAGAAAATCTTTGATCCAAGAATCATAATCAGCTTTTCTGGTAAGCTGACCCATTAACTCAGCAGATGCCAGCGTATCCTTCAAGTCTGCTGGAGCAACACCATCCCTCAAGGCTTTCAAGGTATCATATACCGCTTTGACAGCAGCCTGAAATGGCAAATGCCCTTGAAGTGCAACACGGACCCCTTGAGATCCCAAGAATTCCAGATCAGCTAGCTCTCCGCCGGCTCCACCAAGCAACAGGGGAATCTTAGCTTCAGAACTTACTGCTTCAATCTCAGCTCTTGTTTGAGCACCCGCCAAGAAAACTGCATCAACCCCAGCTTCCTGATAGGCTTTAACACGACGAATAGCTTCAGGTATCCCTCCTACCCTTAAGGCGCTAGTTCGACCAGCTATTACCAAAGAAGAATCTTGACGACCAGATAATGCCGCCTTCATTTTACCTATGCCCTCTTCGACAGAAATTAACTGTCCCTCACCGGGTCCTCCAAAACTTAAGGGCAGCAGCGTGTCCTCTATCGTTAAACAAGAAACACCAGCGGTCTCTAATTCTTCAACAGTTCGTCTCACATTTAAGGCATTACCATAGCCATGATCAGCATCAACCATCAAGCTTAAATTACCTGCTCGACATATCCTGTGAATCTGCTGGGCGAACTCAGACAAGGTTAAAACTATTAAGTCAGGAGCTCCTAGAACCGTTCCTGAAGCGATCGATCCAGCAAACATGCCTATTTCAAACCCTACATCTTCGGCCGCTCTAGCCGAAATAGGATCAAAAACGGACCCTGGGTGTACACATTTATCCCCTTCCAATATCGCTCTATACCTTAGCCGACGGTCAGTTAAATTCATAATTCTCCTTCTTATAGACGTTCCAAATACCGACGTTCAATATTAATTATCCGATTGTCTCGACGTCCGTGCTGAACTATACTACCGCCCAACAAGACAGGCAAGGATAACCTAACACTAGCCAGATTAAAATATGATCAGAGAAACTCCCATATACGGAGTCGATTTTAGCGGCGCGAAGACAGACAAAAACACTTGGATAGCATCTGGATTCTTCAACCTCCACAATATTAACCTCGATTCGGTTAACCCTATAACTCGGCGTGATTTGGTAGGCCTTCTCACGGATATCCCAAATCACAGCGTGGTATCCCTGGATTTTCCATTCTCTCTACCAATAGCCTTCCTACAATCATGGGCTCCACAAGCCAGAACTATGCCAGACGTGTGGGATACTACCCTCCACAAGAGCCTACATGACTTCATAATTGCCCGAGACACTTTCGTCAAAAAGCATGGCGAGGTTAAAAGGGAAGGAGATTATCATTTCCGAGAGTCCTATTCGTGTTTGCACAAATCCAATCCGAATATGTTGCCAATGACATATCATGGGATGCGACTGTTGGCAAAATTACAGGAATCCAGATTCAACACACCTCCTTTGGAGCCACCAGCAACCCAACGTCCTACACTATTGGAAGCTATGCCTGGTGCTGCTTTAAGAGCATTCGGTTTACCCTATAAGGGATACAAGAATGGTTCCCAAGCTATAAATCTTCGTAAATTAATCTTGCAAGAACTAATTACGCGATTCAATCTAATCATTAGCGACGATACTCTCACATCGGAAATCATCACTTCTAATCATGATTGTCTAGATGCAATCATAAATATGGTTGTATCTGCCTTATGGTCCAAATCTCCAGGATTATTCCTACATCCACCAGACAATGAAACGGATGAGGTCTCCCATGCCCAGCTAGAAGGTTGGCTTTACGCTCCAACGTACATAAGCAAATAACCCATGTATTGTTTGACACATAACTATCAATTAATATTGAGGCAGACACATAACCTACCCAGAGGTTCCATATAGACCGCGTCAACTAGGAGTAATTGTGATAAGAAGCTATCAAGGTAAAACACCCAAGATTCATCCCACTGCATGGGTAAGCGAGGCAGCATACGTGGTGGGCGACGTTGAAATCGGAGAATATTCTAGTGTATGGCCAGGCACAGTCATTCGAGGAGATACCATAAAAATTACACTAGGCAACTATGTCGATATTCAGGATAACTGCGTATTGCACGCAGACAGTGACGCACTGTACGAGGATTACGTGAGTTTAGGCCACGGAGTTACATCACACGCGAAGCATATAAAAACAAACTGTTTGATCGGAAACGGAGCTACGTTAAACGATGGCGTTATTCTAGGAGAACTTTCAATAG
Source organism: Dehalococcoidia bacterium (assembly GCA_027249445.1). Lineage (GTDB taxonomy): Bacteria > Chloroflexota > Dehalococcoidia > Lucifugimonadales > UBA3495 > UBA3495. The sequence continues at coordinate 3,251 of JAPNTN010000057.1, forward strand.
TAGCGAGCGGAGCAGTTGTCTTAGAAAATAAGGAATTTCCTCCCAAATCGTTTGTCGTTGGAATACCAGCGGCAGCTCGAGAACAACAAACTACCGAAGATCATCACAAACGGATAAAACGGACCGCAGAAAATTACGCTCGCAAAGCACAATTATTCAAGGAAGACGGGCTAGGTGGTACCGAAATAAATAAATAGTTATATTCAAAAAACTACTAAATGGGGGGATAATGCAGATAGTTCGTGTGTACTCTGGCACAGATGATGAATCACACTTTGAAGACCTCAGCCCCGACCAATTCAATGAAATCGCCAATAGAGTCGGGGACGGAGATATTACTCTCACCCAGAGACCGGCACCGTCAGAATCGGATTACCACAATGCCCCGCGCCTCCAATACGTTGTCAATCTCGCGGGGATAGCAGAGTTTGAAGTGGCTGACGGCACAAAGAAACGTTTGCTTCCCGGCGACATATTAGTTGCTGAGGATCTAGAAGGGCATGGGCATATCGCGAGAAGCATTGGAACTGAACAGAGAATATCCCTGGCGGTACCCTTGAAACCAGTTTAGACGTTATTCAGTTTGCTCTTTCCACAAGTTAGTCGTACAATTTTCGGGCAATCCACATCCACATTAGGAGTTAACAATGGCAGAAGCAAAAGGTCCCTTAGATGGAATCAGAGTTCTTGACCTAGGAAGGCATCAGGCGGGGCCGCGCTGTGCGCAAGTTCTAGCACGCATGGGAGCCGAAGTTATCAAACTCGAGCGCCTAGGCGGAGAAGAAACGAGGTACCACGCCCCATGGGTAAGGAAACAGAGTGCTTACTGGGTTCAGTACAATAGTGGAAAAAAGAGCCTCAGTATTGACCTAAGAAAAGAAGACGGCAAAGAAATCCTAAGAGAGTTGGTCAAAGTGTCTGACGTGTTAGTTCAGAACTTTAGGCCAGGGACTATCGCAGCAATGGGATTTGGCTACGACGTACTTAAAGAGTTAAATCCAAGGATGATCATGGTGAACGTCTCAGCCTACGGACAATTCGGACCGTACAAAGACCAAATCGGCTATGACCCTGTCGGACAGGTGATGTCAGGCATAGCCATGGTTACCGGACCAGAAGGGTCTCCTCCAATCAGAGCTGGCGTCCCCATCATAGACCGAACTACAGCGCTACATTCAGCCATTGGTGCGCTGGCTGCATTACACGAGCGAGAGACATCAGGGGAAGGTCAATCCATTGACTGCTGCCTAGCGGACACTGGATATAGCTACACAGAAATTCCTATAACTGCATATCATGGAGCCCAGATTGAGCCCATAAGAGGTGGATCTGAAAATGCCCCACCAAGCGGAACTTACCCTTGTAAGGATGGCTGGGTATTAGTATCTGCCGGAGATCAGCACCACTGGCACAGGGTGTGTAACGCATTGGGCAAACCTGAATGGCTAGAAGACCCCCGGTTCATGACTAGACAAGACAGAGGAACTAATCGACAACCGATCTTGGATCGTCTGAATGAGATGCTGTCTGGCCTCACTATGAAAGAAGCAATCGCACATTTCACTCAACACGATATAACGGCTGCACCCGTGAACACTATCGCACAGGCAGCCGTAGACCCACATCCATGGGAACGCCGAGCAATGGTAGAGGTACCCGACTTCCTAGCCGGGTCAATTGCGGTATCTGGCGATTTCTGGCACTTCAGTAGGACACCTGCAATTGTCGGAACAACTCCTCAGGTTGGGGAACACAATGAAGATGTACTAGGCGGTATATTAGGATTATCCGACCAACGTATAGCAGAGTTATACGAAGGCAATGTTATAAGTACTAGGCACGAATACGACGAGGTGCCAGGCTAAATTTCCGAACGTTAAAAAGGGCTCGATTTCTCGAGCCCTTTTTCTTTCACCTAGTAAGTCCACATCATTCTTTGTAATTCATCAGGGTCATCCGTAACGCTCAACCCCAACATCAACAATATCCTAGCTTTCTTCGGTGTCAAATTATCCGCCACCAAGTAATCCTGCTCGGAAAATCTGCGATTCTTTATTATACGGCCATTGCCGGTCTGAGTAGCAATGACAACTTTGACTCCAGCTTCTTTCGCTGCCATCAAACCATTCATAAAGGCCCTAGGAGAACCCCCGCTGCCAAGACCGGCTGCAACTATTCCAGCTACTCCCGCATCAACCAAGCTCCGTATTACCAAGTCGTCGGCACCAGAATACGCATATGCTATATCCACCCTAGGCAATTGAGTGAGGGACGAAACATCGAACTCTGTATCGGCAGTATGTGCCTTGGTAGGAGTTCTATAAAAAACCACTTCACCATCCGAATCAGCATATCCCAAGCAACCTAGTTCGTAGGATTTAAATGTTTCCAATCTATAGCTATTGGTCTTGGTAACGTCACGAGAAGCCTGTATAGCATTGTTGAGCACACTCAAAACTCCGTGGCCAGACGAATTTTCCGATGCCGCTACACGAATGCAGTCAACCAAGTTAATATCTGCGTCCGTGCCAAGCCCTGTAGGTGGCCTCATAGCCCCTGTGATGACTACTGGTTTCCTACTTTTCACCGTAAGGTTGAGGAAATATGCCGTCTCCTCTAATGTTGCTGTTCCATGAGTAATAGCAACACCCGCAGCGTCAGGATCTTCATTAAAAATCTTATTTATCCGTTGAGACAATTGTAACCAGTGCTCTGGAGCGACTTCAGTACTGCCAACGTTTATCAATTGTTCTATGACAACATCAGCAAACCCATTAATTTCAGGAACATTATTTGCCATTTCCTCTATCGTGAGATGCTTATCAGCGTAGCTGTAGTCAACATAATCCATTCGGGAATCCCCGATAAACGATATACTCCCCCCAGTACCTATCAGGTAAATTTTTGGTTTAGCGTTAATTGTCATATTTCTACTCCTAACAGTTAGCAGTCTTAATTGAAAGTCACACAAGTATACTCCAACTCAAATTCAACCATTTTGCATTTTAAACAAAGCAGCATTAAGATATAAATAAGAGTTAATATAGCCTTACAAAAGTTTCGCCACGAGGATTACATGCTAAAAAAACCTTGGATGAAAAATAGCTTCGTATATCTCTTGATAACCATTGGCGCCATTGTGGTGTTTTATACTCTTGCCCCAGCACTAGACAACACTGCAGAAATATCGATTACTGAAGTCATTACAAAGGCTCAGAATCAAGAGATCGGAGAGATCATAGTTCAGGGAGAAAAACTGACTATCATCCCTCGAATAACAGAAACCGGTCTTGGCTTGAAATTCACAAGCCGAATGAGTGAACAAACAGATATAGTCAGTCTATTAACTGAGAATAACGTCGCAATAGGACCAACCGGTGTTCAGGTCACATTTAAAGGGTCAGGCGGATTTGGAAGTATCTTTGGCATATTATTGAATTTCCTGCCTCTTATATTCTTTGGCGGCCTTATCCTATTCATGATGCGCCAAGCACAAGGTAGTAATAATCAAACAATGAGTTTTGGCCGGAGCCGTGCCAAAATGATGACTTTCGATAAGCCTACAGTTACCTTTGCTGATGTCGCCGGTGTAGAAGAAGCAAAAATTGAACTCGAAGAAGTCGTTGAGTTCTTAAAATACCCGGAAAGATTCCTTTCTCTAGGAGCTAGAATACCAAAGGGAGTTCTGCTAGTCGGACAACCCGGTACTGGTAAGACGTTACTCGCTCGGGCAGTCGCAGGTGAAGCTGGAGTTCCATTCTTTCATATCAGTGGAAGTGAGTTCGTCGAGATGTTTGTTGGCGTGGGAGCAGCTCGTGTCAGAGATTTATTTGAACAAGCTAAAAGAAATGCCCCGTGCATAATATTTGTCGACGAGATTGACGCAGTCGGGAGACACAGAGGAGCAGGCCTAGGTGGAGGACACGACGAACGCGAGCAAACGCTGAACCAAATCCTTGTAGAAATGGATGGCTTTGAAACAAACACTAATATAATCGTTACAGCTGCAACGAACCGACCAGACATATTGGATCCGGCATTACTGCGCCCTGGGCGCTTTGACAGGAGAGTAACCCTTGACTTGCCTGATGTAGTCGGCAGACAGGCTATTTTAAACGTCCATTCAAAAGGGAAACCAATATCCCCTGAAGTCAAATTAGATACTTTAGCAAAAGAGACACCCGGATTCAGCGGAGCAGATCTATCCAACCTCGTAAATGAAGCTGCCTTGTTAGCTGCTCGTAAAAACCAGAAGAGTATTAATATGCCCGAATTCGAGGAAGCTGTTGAGAGAGTAATAGCAGGTCCTGAACGAAAAAGCCGTGTTATAAACGAACGGGAAAAGGAAATGACCGCATATCATGAGGCAGGACACGCCTTGGTAGCCTGGTCATTACCTCACGCAGACAAAGTTCATAAGATATCGATAGTCGCGAGAGGAGCGATGGGCGGGCATACTACACTACTACCTGAAGAAGATCGCTACTTATGGACCAAAAACCAGTTTGAAGACATGATTGCAGTGACCATGGGTGGTCGAATAGCAGAAGAATTAATTTTTGATGAAGTTACAACGGGTGCCAGTAACGACATTGAAAAGGCCACTAAAATAGCGCTCGGCATGGTCAAACGATACGGAATGAGCAAAGCACTAGGACCTCGTACCTTTGGCAAGCGAGAGGAAATGGTTTTCTTAGGTCGCGAAATGAACGAAGAAAGAGATTATGGCGATCATATTGCAGAAGAGATAGATCACGAAGTTCAGCGATTAATTACGGAAGGTTACGAAGAGGCTCAGCAAATACTCATAGATAACAAACCTAAGTTAGTTCAAGTAGCTGAATATTTAATCGTGCATGAAGCTATATCAGGGGAGGATATAACTAAACTATTCGAGGACGGCCTGACCGACGAGGGAGACCAGGGAAATCCCGCAACGCCGCCACAGACACCACCTCCAGCTACACAGCCAAACTTAGGCGGTGGATTCCCACACCCTGCTCCATCACTATCAGCAGATCATACGGGTGGCCCAGAAAGCAACTAACTCGGATGTTCGGAATCGTCTTCGGATGCCTCTAGTGGAAGTTGTCTGTAATAGATTCCCCATTGCTGCATCAATTCTTGAACGCCAGGGTTTTTCATAGAAGTTAACTCTCTAAAAAATCCTGCCAAAGCATGAGAAGGCACCTGTTCTTTTGAACATACCCAGCTTCGCTCAGCAGGGACAACATAAATAAGCCCACTCTGATGAGGACAGGTCACTTGTATTCGGGACATATCTTCCCCGACGTTGATGCTCAGGCCATTATCGTTCATAAAGATTCCTTAAGTTAATATCTCACCACATTATATTCAGGTACGTGGTGACTTACAAAGAAATATGTCATTTTCCATTGCAAAAACGAAGAATAAACAAGAGATATAGTGTTACAATCACATTGTCAGTACCTAAAATCCTCAGTCTAGGTAAATTAGCTCACAAGTAAAGACAAAAGGACGGTAACATGTACCCACCTGGTGGTCAGCGTCAGCCAGAAATCAACTTTGATCAAATCATAGGCCGATTTACGGACGGTCTAAACAAGATTACCCAGCGCTTTGGAGGCGGTGGTATAGGCATCATAATAATTGGTGTCATAGCCATAATAGTCGCAATATGGATGGGATCCGGTGTCTACACGATAGGTCCAGGCCAGAATGCTGCACTACGCCTGTTTGGAGCGGTTCAGGGAGCCCCGGTAACACAAGAAGGACTCCACTGGTGGTGGCCTACTCCCATAGGAAAGAAAGACGTTATATTAGTCACTGAAACACGTCGTATGGAGTTGGGCTTCCGGAGTAATGTGGGTGGTGCATCAAGTGCTTTTCCAAATGAGGCCCTGATGATATCTGGGGACTTGAACATCGTAGATGTTCAGATGGTAGTACAGTACACAATCAAAAATCTAAACTACTTTTTGTTCAAGGTGGATGATCCTGGGGAAGAGACCCGGAATATCGAACCCGGTAGGCCAGATGGACGGACACTAAAGGATGCCGCCGAGGCGTCAATTCGTTTAGTAGTTGGCCAACGCTCCATAGACGATGTTCTTGTTAGGAACCGTGAAGAAGTAGAAGGTAAAACAAAGATCATATTGCAGGAGATACTCGATAACTACTCATCAGGCATAAACGTCGAAGCAGTACAGCTGCAGGACGTAAAAGCACCTGAAGAAGTTCGAGATGCTTTCGACGACGTTCTTAGAGCCCGACAAGAACGTGACACTAGAATAAACCAAGCGCGCGCCTATGAAGCCGATATTATCCCAAGGGCTGAAGGTGACGCCGAACGTATCAAGGAAGGGGCTGAAGCATTTAGGCAAGCAAGAATAGCAAGAGCTAAGGGTGAAGCCGATAGGTTTAATGCTGTCCTTGAAGAATACCTGAAGTCAACAGACGTAACCCGCCAAAGACTATATCTAGAAGCAATGGAAGAAATTTTGCCTGGAATTACAAAGATTATAGTTTCTCCAGATGCAGAATCAGTTTTAGTGCTCGGAAATGATGGAGGTATGATTCCAGTACCTATAGGACCGTCCCCTTAAAATTTCTGGTTCAAGATAAGTAAAAAATAATATAGAGGCCCCTAAATGAGAAAATTAGTCGTATTAATAATATTAGTGGTAGCCAGCCTTATAGTGCTCCGGCAAGCCCTATATATAGTAGATGAAACCGAACAGGTTATAATTACGCGGTTCGGAGAAGTTAAATCCGTCGTCACTAATCCAGGTCTAAACGCTAAGATACCGTTCATAGACGTAACAACTACCTTCGACAAGCGAATACTTCGTATAGACGCACCGCCGGCGGCCTTGCCCGATAAAGAAAAGCAAAACCTGATCATTGACTCCTATGCACGATATAAAATTGTAGACCCAGTGCAATTCCGAAAAACCCTACAAACGGAAAATAACGCTAGGAGCCGTCTCGGAGACATCGTTACTTCTACTCTACGTGATCGCGTTGCACTAAGGGACCGATTTGAAATAGTTGGGGCAGAACCGACGATCGACGAGCAAGGAAATCCTATCGTTGACGATGAGGGACTTCCGGTGGTAGAAGGCCGTGAGACTCGGTCGGCAATTTTGGCAGAAGTGCTTGAAGGCGTCAGAACAAGAGTAGGCGAACAAAACTTCGGTATAGAAATCACTGACGTCAGAATAAAACGCGCAGATTTCCCAGACTCTGTAACCGCCAGCATATTTACCAGGATGAGGGCCGAACGTAATAGGATAGCCACACGATTCAGAGCTGAAGGTGAAGAAGAAGATCTTAAGATTCGCGCGGTGGCAAACAGGGACAAAGACATCATCCTAGCTGAAGCAGATCAAAAAGGTAACCAAGTAAGGGGTGAAGGTGAAGCTAAAGCTATTAGCATATTGGCAGAAGCCCTAAACAAGGATCCGGATTTCTTTTCATTCCAAAGGAGTCTAGAGGCCTACCAAAACGTCCTTAGCGGCCAAGATACGATAGTATTTTCTTCAGACGCACCCTTGTTCCAATATCTAGGAACTCCAAGTTCCAAATAACTCTAGTAAAGATTACGCAAAGAGAAAGACCCACATCAAAGGATGTGGGTCTTTCTCTTTGCGTAATCCTACATCAAAAATCAATACATTGACTCGCGAACACGTTTCACAGTACATTTAGCCCATCAGTACATATTTGAACCGAGATCTGGAGACTTTATGAAACTCCATGAATACCAAGCCAAGGAAATCTTTGCTCGATATGGGATACTAATCCCGAATAGCAAAATCGCATATACGCCCGAGGAAGCTCGCGATATAACTAATACAATGGGTGGACGAGCGGCCGTAAAGGCCCAAGTCCATGCAGGGGGAAGAGGAAAGGCAGGTGGAGTCAAAATTGCTCGAACCTCTGAAGAAGCATACGAATTCGCTAAATCAATCCTAGGAAAATACCTGGTCACTCCCCAAACAGATGACCAAGGAGTTCCAGTAAATTCTCTCCTAATCGAAGAGTTAGCTGAAATAGAATCTGAAATCTACATAGCAATTACAATTGATCGCGACTCCAGATCCGCAGTGATGATCACTAGCCCATCAGGAGGAACGGATATAGAGGAAGTCGCCCACTCTACGCCTGAAATGATATTCTCAGACCCTATAGAGCCAGTTCTAGGATTAATGCCTTTTCAGACCCGTAGAATGACCCGCCAGCTGGGACTAGAGGGACAGGCTGCGAGAGATACCGCTAAACTCATGATGTCCCTATATCAAATCTATATAGATAACGATTGCTCACTGATTGAAATCAATCCTCTTATTATCACAAAAGATCAACAAGTAGTTGCATTAGACGCAAAATTAGATATAGAAGATGACGCATTGTTCCGTCATGCAGACCTACAAGAGCTAAGAGATCGCTCACAAGAAGACCAACTAGAAGCAGCCGCATCTGACCAAGACATTGCTTACGTTAACCTTGATGGGGACACCGGTTGTCTAGTTAATGGAGCAGGACTAGCAATGGCCACGTTAGACGTCGCAAATGCAGCTGGGGCAGCGCCGGCTAATTTTCTCGATGTAGGCGGAGGCGCGACAGACGAAAAAGTCGCAGAGGCCGTAAGCATAATATTATCTGACCCTAAGGTAAAGCGAGTACTAGTAAACGTATTCGGAGGAATTCTTCGGTGTGATGTTGCTGCTAGAGGCACAGTATTGGCCTATAAGCGTAACAATTGCACACTCCCTTTGATAGTCCGCATGCTGGGTACTAATCTGGAAGAAGGCAAAGAAATATTAAGGGACTCTGGGCTTAATGTAATTTTTGCCGACACCTTAACAGAAGCAGCCAAAGCCATCAGCGAGTCCCGATAAATTCATCAATTAGAGGTCAACTATGGGCATATTACTAGACGAACATTCTAGGATTTTAGTCCAGGGCATAACTGGCACAGAGGGCAGTTTTCATGCCAAAGCTTGCAAGGCCTACGGGACTAAAGTTGTTGCAGGTGTCACACCAGGAAAGGGTGGGCAGTTTTTCGATGACGATATACCTGTATTTGATTCAGTGGAACAAGCGGTTGAAGAAACGTCTGCAAATGTCTCACTCATTTTTGTCCCGCCACCATTTGCAGCAGATGCCATAACAGAGTCTATTGACGCAGAAGTCCCGCTGATTGCATGTATAACCGAAGGGATACCGGTCCACGACATGATTAAAGTCCGCCGACATGTCGACCTCAACCCAGTGCGTCTTATAGGACCTAATTGTCCTGGCATGATTAATCCAGCAGCACAATGCAAGGTCGGCATAATGCCTGGAGCAATACATCTGCCAGGTCGTGTAGGAGTAGTTTCTAGAAGTGGCACACTGACATATGAAGCTGTCGGCCAACTTACCAGCCTAGGAATAGGGCAATCCAGCTGCGTCGGCATCGGAGGGGACCCTATCATAGGCACAAGTTTTGCCGAAATATTGCAGCTATATGATGAAGATCCGGAAACGGACATGGTCGTATTCATTGGTGAAATTGGTGGGTCGATGGAACAACAAGCGGCCGAATACATCAAGAACTATATGCAGAAACCTGTCTGTGCGCTAATAGTTGGGGCTTCAGCTCCTCCTGGGAAGAGAATGGGGCATGCAGGCGCAATTATCACCGGACAGAGTGCGACTAGCGAATCTAAAACTGCAGCACTCAGAGACGCAGGAGTTACCATTATACCCACCCCTGCTGATATAGGGGTTACCGCTCAGAGCATCCTGCAACAAATCCACTAACCGGTTTGCAGTCGCGACCTATGATTGTCCGAAACAGCTTGCAGCCTGGCACGAAACTGTGTTTTCTGTCTATCTCTAGCGTGTAGAACAGACTCCACCATAAGCTGAATGCCAGAAAAATAATCCTCTTTGTGTATGAATTCAGCCCCTATTTGGCCATCCTCTGTACCATTGTGATAATTGCCAAGAGGGAAAGCTATACCTGTAGCCTGATAACCGTACAACAAAAAGGCGCTAGCTTCACATGTCCCGCCACTCATTAGCTGTCTCTGAACACGAAAATCCGGATCCTTTTTTTGAATCTCTTCTTTCGCTTTCACAAGTATAGCTTCAGCTTCAACACTGAATGTGAATGCCGCATCTCCAGTTCGTATCACAGGCCCTTTGCCCTGTTCAGCACCCGGCAACACTCTACTGCTTTCTAACGATACGATTAGTGTATCTTTGGCCAATATATCTGATTCGGCTATGAGTCGTGCTCCAACTAAACCAACCTCTTCAGCTCTAGTGAAAATACCTTGAACAATCCCACAATTTGTATTGTTCGTTAATGCGGCCATCATAGCCAAAATACTTGCACAACCAGCAAGATCGTCTAATGCCCTCATGTATATAAAGTCATCATCTGTATCAAAATCTGTTAAATCAAATACGATAGGACATAATACGTCGAATGGTTCAAAGGTTATCGGCTCAATAAGGACGGCCCTCTCTGCCGAAGAATCTATCTTTCCTCGAGTCTCAGCTCTAACACGTGTACCATCCGAATTTATGATCTGTAATGGAATCCCTTCTGTAAATGAACATTGTGGAACTCCGCCATGTACTATGGCTTCAATAGAACCATTGTCTAATATGGATACAGCTTCAAACCCAGGATGATCGGTGTGGGCCACGAATGCGATAGGAGGGCATCCTTGAACGTCGTCCCCAATGAACGTAGCGACGACGTTCCCAAACCCATCATAGTAATAGTCGATTCCAATCTCACTAAGAATTAATTCTATCTCTGACAAGACAGTTTTTTCATAAAATGACACTACCGGGTGTGATCCCAAGCGGGAAAGAAAATCCAAAGCCTGATTTCTATCGATATCCATATAAAATACTCCTACCAGTGTCATTCATCAGATTACAGTACACACCAAGATTACGGTTTACATCATACACAGTAACCAATGGTGACTGGAAGCCCAAGAATGGTATACTGCTTCACGCACATAACTATCAGATAAACTAAAATCCGACAGCAGGAGAAATAATTTGTTACCACAGTTTAGAGTTAGCCTTAATGAAGCTGTAAACGTTTCTGGAGATGATCTTAAAAATACCGTAGCAGGTATTTTCGTAAAAATGGGAGTTCCAGAGCAAGATGCCCTAATTGGAGCTGACGCATTAGTCTTGGCTGACCTCCGTGGCGTAGACAGCCACGGTGTGTCAAACATGCTTAAGAGCTATGTCAATGGCTATACCAGTGGTCAAATCAATCCCAAGCCAGACATGAAAATAATTAGGGAAACACCAGCCACAGCTAGCCTAGATTCAGACAGGGGCTTAGGAGTTATAACCACTCCTAAAGCTATGGAGATCGCCATCAAGAAAGCTAAAGATGTGGGTGTTGGAATGGTGACGCTAGGAAACGCCAGACACTTAGGGATGGCTTCTTATCATGCCATGATGGCATTAGAGCACGACATGATCGGGGTGTGTATGACAAGCGCTCCACCTAGAACTGTACCTACGTTCGGAGCTGAACCACGACTAGGTACTAATCCTATTGCCGTTGCAGTTCCTGCCAAAAATGACCATCCTTTCGTTTTTGATGCGGCTACCAGTTCAGTAGCTCAAAACAAAATCGAAATAGCTCGAAGACTTGGCGCCAAGCTCGAACCTGGTTGGCTCGCTACAGAAGACGGCACTCCTATTATGGAAGAAATGGATGTCCCTGAAAACTATCACCTTCTGCCGATGGGCGCTACAAGGGAATTAGGATCTCATAAAGGTTATGGACTATCCTGTGTTGTAGATATATTAGCAGGTGTATTAACTGGATTTGGTTACGGGGCAGTCCCTGGAAGGCCTAATTTCGGCCATTACGTCGCCGCTTATAATATAAGTGGATTTGATGAACCCGAGAATTTTAAAGCGAACATGGACGAATGGATGCAAATGATGAAAAGCACCAAGCCCGCGCCAGGAGAAGAACGGGTGATGGTAGCAGGGCAGCCTGAGGCTGAAATGGAAGTAATCCGACGCAGAGATGGTATTCCATTACACCCAGAAGTAGCTGACTGGATACGAGATACATGTGCAGAGTTATCTGTAAATTGCCCGTTCTAGAGTAAGGAGTAAACCCATGGTATTTCAACTTAGAATTTACACTATCAATAGAGGAATGATGGATTCATGGTTAGAATTGTTTAACACACATATACGACCTCTGCATGATCGACTTGGAATACCAGTGCAGCAATCGTGGGTTAATATTGATAAGACAGAATTTATCTGGGTAAGAAGATTCGACAACCTTGAGGCCATCCCTATCAAAGAAGGCGAATTCTTTGCGTCTCCCGAACGGATCGCACTAGCTGACAGGCCTACAAGCCACATCGCTAAAATGGAAGTTCGTGTTATCGAATCTGTGGATGCATCTTAAAACTAGTTCGCTGGTTAGTATTGAATCGTCAGCCAAGACCTCTATAAGTCTTTCGACATTAATACATGAGGAATATTTGCTTCCATAAAAACTGCTCCTTGTTCCTCATACCCATGTGAAACATAGAACGACTTTACATACTCCTGCGCATGCAAAATAACTTTTCCTGCGCCTATATTCCTCGCATGGTCTTCCAAAAATATTAAAAGCCCGCCTCCTATTCCATGACGACGATGCTCGATATCTACAGCCATGCGCCCAATATAAACGATAGGAAATTCTTGCAAAATCAGGCGTCCAGTGGCTACAACCAGACCCTCTAATTCTGCAATGGCGTGAACAGCTTCGTTGTCTTGGTTATCAACTTCTTCCTCGATAGGGACTGACTGTTCCTGAACAAAAACTCTTAATCGCACCGCTAACGCATTTTCGAAGTCCTCTGCAGATTCAACCACTCTCATAGTGACCGATGTCATATCAATTTCACTCTTCAACTTTTTCCAATGGAGCAAAGCTAAGTAACAACTTTTTAGTTCCCAATTCACCAGCAAATTGGATTGTTAGAAGACAATCGCTCTTTTCATAATCAACGCTCATAACTACCCCCTCACCAAAAACTGCATGCCTAACAGAGTCCCCAATTTTAAAACTATGTGATTTAGAGGAATTCCTTACCTCATCTAAACTGTCCATTCGCCAGGCATCTCCTATTATGGGAGTCCGCGGTAACGAGTGGCCCCCGTTTGCGCTCTTTCCTCCCGTAACCTCTGCCGGCACTTCAGAAAGAAACCTAGATGGTAAAGTAGGTCCAGTCCTGCCCATGAAACCTCTCCGGAAGGCTCTCGTAAGATACAACCGTTCTCCCGCACGAGTAAAACCTACGTAGCATAAGCGCCTTTCCTCCTCTAACTCGTCATCGTCATCCAGAGACCTACTATGGGGCAATAAGCCTTCTTCCATGCCCACAATAAAAACTACGGGAAACTCTAGGCCCTTAGCCTGATGCAGCGTTATTAAAGTAATGGATTGTGCCTCATCCTCATAACTATCCACGTCAGCAACTAAGGACACTCTTTCCAAAAACGTCAACAATCCATCGGGAGGTAGTTCCTCGGCAAATTCTTGAGCAATACCCCTCAACTCCATCAGGTTTTCCCACCGTTCTTCCGGTCTATCATCACTATTTTGGACGTAATTTTTTAGGCCTGTTTCATTTAGTACTAAATCAAACAAATCTACAATATTACATTTTCTTGATAATTCTATTAACCTATCTGTAGCAACGACAAAGTCAGCGATAGACTTTACTGCCCGCGAAGTCAAACTTACAGGGGAAACCAAGCCCGTATCTCTTGTCTCCAATACCTGATGAAGTACTTCATATAACGACTTATTCTGTTGCAGAGCACTGTCAGTTATATTTTGCATAGACCGCGCCCCAATACCCCTAGGCGGGACGTTAATGATACGACTCAGATTGACTTCATCTTGTGGGTTGCTGAGAAACTGCAGATAAGCGAGCAAATCTTTGATTTCGCGCCGATTGTAAAAGCGTACCCCCCCGATCAATTGGTATTTTAATCCACGATGTAGGCAGGCCTCTTCTAAAGCTCTGGATTGAGCATTCACTCGATACATAACGGCGCAATCGCCTTGGCGAACTCCTTCTGATTGCACAAGCCGATTTATTTCAGAGATCACGAATTCGGCCTCTTCTCCCTCATCATACGCTTCGTGTACGGTCAATAATTCCCCCGCATCATTGTCTGTAAACAGATCCTTTTCAACACGAATACCATTAGATGCAATTAATGTCTTCGCAGCCTGCAGAATATTTCCGGTGGACCGATAATTTTGTTCCAATGCAACCACTTTTGCTGCAGGATAATCTGACTGGAAATTCAATATATTCCGTATATCTGCATTTCTCCACGAATATATCGATTGGTCCGGATCACCAACAACGCAAATATTGTGTTTGTCTCCTGTAATGAGTTTCGCCAATCTATACTGAGCTACGTTAGTATCCTGAAATTCGTCTATCATCAGGTATTCATATCTTGCCTGGTAATGGGCTCGTATATCTAAGGATTCTTCTAACAACTGAACTGTTTTCATCAGGAGGTCATCAAAGTCGACGCTGTTATTTCTAGCTAGTAGTTCCTCGTAGTAGTGATAAACTCTAGCGCAATTTTCAGTGAAGTAATCACTAGACGATTGCATCATGGATCGTGAGTCCTGTAATACACTTTTGGCTCGCGATATGGTATTTAATACAGCTCGTGGAGGAGTCCGTTTTGGATCTAGGTCCGCTAGTTCCAAGCATTGCTTAATTGCTGATAGTTGATCATCTGAATCATAGATCGTGTAATTCGATTCCAATCCCACAAAAGTTCCATTCATCCGCAGTAGACGTGCACAGAATGAATGGAACGTACCTAGAGTCAGATATCCGGACGAGTCATTTATCAAACTCCCCACTCGATTAGACATTTCCCGTGCTGCCTTATTAGTAAACGTCATTGCCGCTATGTTGTACGGACGAACTCCACAAACATCCACTAAATAAGCTATACGGTGGGTAATCACACGGGTCTTACCACTTCCTGGGCCAGCAACTATTAATACCGGACCGTCCACAGTAAGTATCGCGTCTTCTTGAGCAGAATTTAAACCTGTAAGCAATTGCTCTGCATTCATTATCCGGTCATTATAACAATGGGATGTAATATAGGATAATTAATTCTATATGCACCTTCCTCAGAGTAAATGCTATAATCGAAGTTAGTTGGAATTGTGTTAAATATACATGTGATGGTAACAAGTATATTTTCTAAACTTAGCACTAACTCATAGTTCCATTAGGAGGATTCGTGCACTTCCCCAGGCAAAATTTGCGAACCCCAGGTCCTACCCCAGTTCCAGACGACATAGTTCAAGCGATGTCAGAGCCCATGATAAACCATCGCGGACCCGAGTTTTTAGAACTGATTAACGACTCTACTGAAAAGCTCAAACAAGTGTTTATGACACAAAATGATCTCTTCATATTAACGGCATCCGGCACCGGAGCATTGGAAGCTTCTGTAGTCAATACTCTGTCCGCAGGAGACGAAGTGATCGCCCTTACAGCAGGGGCGTTCGGAGACCGCTTCTGCGATCTCGCAGAAGCTTATGGTGCCAATGTAAAGAGGATCAATTTTGAATGGGGTTCAGCTATAGATCCTGACATAGTACGAAAAGAATTAAACAAGCAGCCCTCAGTAAAAGCAGTCATGGTTACTCATAACGAAACATCCACGGGAGTTACTCATGACTTAGAATCAATCTCGTCTATAGTCAAAGATGAATTCGGGAAGTTGTTACTAGTCGATGCGGTAAGCAGTTCAGGTTGCATCCCGTTGCCCGTGGACGGCTGGAAGTGCGATATGGTCGGAACGGCTTCTCAGAAAGGCTTTATGATACCACCGGGGCTCTCGTTCATAAGTATGAGTCCTGATGCCTGGGCCGCCCAAAAACAATCTACCATGCCTAAATTTTATTTCGATCTGGAAGCAGCAAAGGAATATTTATCTATAGGGCAAACCCCGTGGACCCCCAATCTTTCGGCTCTATACGGGTTAAACTTGGCTTTAGATCAAATGCTATCAGAAGGGATAGAAAATATTTTTGCTCGTCATACCCAAATAGGAGACTTTACTCGACAGGGCGCCAAGGACTTAGGACTTGAATTATTGTGCCAGGACTCGGCCCGATGCTCTGATACTGTCACAGCAATCAAAGTTCCCTCTGGTATAGATGGTGCTAAGCTAACTACCCTAATGCGTAAAGAACATGATGTAGTTCTAGCCGGTGGCCAAGGCAAATTATCTGGTCAAATATTTCGCATAGGTCACTTGGGTGCAGTGGATGAGTCCGATATACAGGAAGTGTTTACGGCGCTAGAGAAAGTATTGCCGGAAGTAGGATTCCGCGCTTAAATCTAGCTTATTTACTGATATATCACTTGCGAGATAAGGTAAGATCGGCGATATATAGTGCTTATGGTAGAGGTGTCCCGTGTCTACATCCCAGCTCCAACAAGCTATGGCTAACATCAGAATGGGACTAGCAGAAATTCAAAGCAAAGAATCCCAATTAGATTCTATGATTACTCAATTTCGCACTCAGCTGCGTCGGCTTCCGAGACAAATTGTATACGGCCAGTTGCCCCTGGACGCTTCTCTATCGTCAATGGGAGAAATCGAAGAAAGACTCAACGACACGCTGGCAACCAGAGAGCGATTGCTCAAAATAAAAAAGGCTGCAACTGATGAGCTAACCGCCCTGGAATCAGTCAAACTAGTTGATGAGGCTAAAAGCAACTTGATTTCCCTTAAAAAGACCGCCATCACTTCCGACACAGCCACAAAAACCCATGAAGAAATCCAGCGACTAGAACAATTTATCGCCGAGCACAGCAAATTAGCAGAAATCGCTATCACCGAAAGATATCAAGAACGCCAATCAGATATTATCTAACCCTGTCCACTAGAGATCTGATGAATAACCAATCCTGTTGGCAATTTAGGATAGAAGAATGTCGATTTTGATGGTAACCGCTGACCTCCACCGACAATCTTCTCAAAAGCATCCATTGGGAATGGTTTTAATAAAAATGCCAGTTGCTCTCCGCCCGACACAACTTGGCCAACGCATTCCTCCGGATCGTGCCCATAATGAACATAAGTGTTCAGATCATCGCCAACAATAGGCCTTAACACTTTCTGCTCTAGTATCCACGCTTCCGATACAGCCAAATCACCCCACTCCTGCCAATTAACACCCGGCCTTAACATCAGTAGATAAGCCTCATTAGGACCCGGGCCTATCATAGCCAGTGCGTGCCGGTCGCTCCCAAGGAACGCAACCCTATCCAATAAGTCATCAACCGTAGTTCCCTTTAAATCAACAATCTGAATCTCAAATAGTTCGTCCAATACCTCACGAACTTCCCTAACCTGAGATTCAGACAATCCACTTATATTTCTGTGATACGGCAATAACAGCAAACCAGGATCATCGAACTCTACTAGTGCCATCATTACAAAGTCACATCCTTCACCTTTAGTATAATCACTAGCGCCCTGCCGTAATCTCTGGTACCTCAAAGCCGCTTCATATCTATGATGCCCATCCGCTAGATATAGTGGAACATCCTGAAAAAATTCGATTATTCGATTTTGTATGGTTGGTTCAGAAATTCGCCAAAGGCGAATATCTCCATCAACACCATCATTTACTTCAAACACTGGCGATGTCGTTGTAACATGCTCGTATAAATCCCTAAGCTTTTGTTCTGAATCCCTATAGTTAGTCATGATCGGGCTGAACTGGGCTCGGGAATGTTCCAATAGGGCAACCCTATCTTGAACAGCCGGCTCTCGAGTAAATTCGTGCGGAAACACTATTCTGCTCTCATAATCTTCTAAGCCCACGTTTGCGAATAGTCCGAACTGACTTAATTTCTCGCCTCGATATTCAAATCCATGCTGCATCAGATAAAAGCACGGAGAACTGTCTATTGCTAAAATATTTTCTTTCAACCAATGTTGAAAAAGATCAGATGCTTTCCTATAGTCAATCTCCATGGTCTCAGGATCGGGTTGCTCCCCGCCTTCCAGGTGTACAGCATTGTAGTCACTAAGACTTTTTAATTCCTGATGCAAATCTGATCCGATCATATCGTACGGAGGGCACAGAACTTTCCCCATATCTTTTACAACCTCTGGATTATACAAACACCCATTGAGCGGAATTACGACAGCCATGACATTTATTCTCCTACGTTATGTTGAATCGGTTCCTAGATTTAACTATAAATCACGTTATTAAAAAAGAGTTCAGCAGGTATTCAATATGTCCTGCATAATAATTCCTGTACTCTATCACGATATCGCGCCCTACCGTAAACAAGGTATGGTATACTCGTTCCTTAGTTATCGAAGCATCAGATTTTACGTGGAGCGCCACCAATGACAACCACTATAAGTTTTATTGACGGCGGGTCAGTTACGAGCCCACAAGGATTTTCGGCCGGAGCAACATACGCTGGACTGAAAACGTTCGCCGAAGACAAACTAGACCTAGGCATTATCGCCTCTGATTCTCCTTGTACTGCAGCTGGGGTCTTTACAACCAGTACAATCAAATCTCCGACAGTTAGCGTGAACCAGGCCCATCTTAAAGCCGCAAGTCCAAAAGGGATAATAGTCAACGCGGGAATAGCGAACGCATGTGTGGGAGAACAAGGTTATAAAGATGCAGAGGAAATGGCTTCGATCACTGCCAATATATTAAACGCAGCACCATCAGAGATTCTGGTCTGTAGTACTGGAGTCATCGGAGTGGAATTACCAATGTCCCTCATACGTGATGGGGTCGCGAATATCAATCTATCCAAAGACGGCGCGAATCAAGTCGCAAGAGCAATGATGACCACTGATACCAGACCTAAAGAGGTTGCGGTTTCCTGTGAAATAGCCGGTAAAACGATTTCTATTGGTGGAGTAGCTAAAGGCTCAGGGATGATCCACCCAAACATGGCTACGATGCTCTCCTTCATTACTACTGATGCAAACGTCGAACAACATTTCCTAGAGCATTGTTTAACCGAAGTAGCAGACAGTTCGTATAACATGTTAACAGTCGACGGTGATACCAGTACTAACGATACCGTTCTTGTACTGGCAAACGGTAGCGCTAACAACGAGCAGATAACGGAAGGCACAAAAGAAGCTGAGGTTTTTCAGTCAGCTCTCCTCGAAGTAGCAATTTTCCTAACTAAAGAATTAGCTAGGGATGGAGAAGGAGCATCAAGACTCCTGTCTATCGAAATAACGGGAGCAAAAGACGTAAAGTCAGCTCGACAAGCCGCCAGAACCATCGCCTCGTCAAGCCTAGTAAAGTCAGCCGTTTATGGTTCTGACCCAAACTGGGGAAGAGTCTTAGCGGCACTAGGACGCAGTGAAATAGAAGCCGATGAAACAAAAATAGACCTTTTCGTGAACGGAGTTTGTATCATGGAATCTGGCACCCCCATTCCGTTTCATAAAGAGGCCGTCGTAGTACTAATGAAAGGACCTGAAGTCACATTTAAACTGCAGCTTAATCTAGGGGATGCATCTGCTACTGCTTGGGGATGCGACCTTACACAAGAATACGTCATCATAAACAGTGCGTACACTACTTAGAATAGTGTGCAGTTACGGCAATAACAAGATTCTTCGGGACTCCCACCCAATATAGTGATTCTTAGAGTGTTGCTGTTGAATCACCTAATGATTAAGCATAGGAGGAGAAAGTGCTAAGCCCACCGATAGTGGTAAAGATCGGGGGCAGTACCCTAGGCAGCCACGATACCAGCCTTAAAGATCTGGTCACATTGCAACAACAGGGAATGAATGTAGTTGTGATACATGGAGGCGGAAACGTTATCTCCGAGTGGATGCAACGCCAGGGAATAGCCCCTCATTTCGTAAATGGGCTAAGAGTAACCGACGCTCCAAGCCTGGACATTGTGGTAGCAGTATTAACCGGATTGGTTAACAAAGAATTAGTCTGCTCGCTCCAAGAATTGGGCGGCAAGACTATTGGGCTAAGCGGTACGGATGGTAGGCTGGTGGAAGCGTATATAGCAAAACCCGAGCTGGGCTTTGTAGGAGAGGTGACAAATGTCGACACGACTCCTATTATTAATATATTGCAAGCCGGCTACATTCCAATGATCGCCCCAGTGGCTATGCACAGACTCGACAAAACTGAACATAGCGGTAAGCCGCTAAATATTAACGGGGATACTGTAGCAGGTGAAATAGCGCGGGCGTTAGGAGCCAACCGCTTGATATTCTTGACAGATGTACAGGGAATAATGGACAGTAACGGTCGTGTGCTCCAAAATTTAGACCAGAGACGCGCCAACATACTCCTGAACTCAGAAGTGATAAGCGGCGGAATGATACCTAAATTAGACGCTTGCATCCGAGCAATTGAAACTTCTAACTACGCAGAAATTATAGATGGTCGCCAGCCAGAGGCCTTGCTAAACTGTGTGAATGGACAGTCCGATGGGACACGGATAGTTAAAACTTACTGACTCACGTACCATTTATAACCCATCAATTAAATAGTGACATTGGAGGGAACTAATATGGCCAGCAGTGCCGACTGGATCGCTAAAGAACAGAAATATTACGCTCAAACCGTCCGGAGGCAACCCGTTGTTATAGTAAAAGGGGAAGGGACACGCGTGTGGGATGCTGACGGGAAAGAATATCTGGATTTTGTAGCAGGCTGGGCTGTTGATAACTTAGGCCATTCTCATCCTGCCATAACCAATGCTATCGTGGAACAAGCTGGCACCTTATTACAAACGTCTAACCAGTACTACACAATACCGCAGATACAACTCGCAGAACTACTTATTGAAAACAGCTGTATGGACAGAGTTTTCTTCGGTAACAGCGGAGCTGAAGCAAATGAAGGGGCCCTAAAGCTGGCCCGAAAATATGGCAAGGAAAATCGCGACGGGGCATATGAGATTATTACCGCCCTTAACTCTTTCCATGGTAGAACGATGACCGCAGTGGCAGCCACAGGACAACCACATTACCAAGAAGCTTTTCAACCCTTGCAACCTGGTTATATACACGTAGATTTTAATGACGTGGAAGCCATAATGAACGCTACCACAGACAAAACCGCCGCAATCATGCTAGAACCTGTACAAGGTGAAGGCGGTGTAGTTATACCTGACGATGACTATCTAGTGAGAGTCAGAGAGTGGTGTGATAAGAATAACTTACTGTTGATACTAGATGAAGTACAAACTGGAATGGGTCGGTTAGGCAGCTTATTTGGATACCAAGAATACAACGTAGAACCTGATGTGATGACACTGGCTAAAGGATTAGGATACGGAGTGCCAATCGGAGCTTTCTTATCCAAAGAATCTGCTATGGCTCTAGTGCCAGGTGATCATGGCTCAACTTTTGGAGGTAATGCCCTAACCACAGCCGCAGCATTTGCAGGCACAAAATTCTTGATAGACAATGACATTCCAGCATATGTAAAGAGAATGGAAAGTCATCTACTTGAAGGGCTGCAGAAACTTAGGGCTCAATTTTCATTCATTAGCGATATTCGCTGTAAAGGCCTATTGGCAGCCCTTGAATTTGATAGCGACATCTCAGCACAAGTCTTAACTAACGCTAATGCGGCAGGGATATTACTGAACGGTGTCCGACCTAATGCGGTACGCTTCATGCCGCCACTCAACGTAACTCCTAGCGAAATAGACGAAGCAATGGAACGGCTATCAGGAGCCTTAGCGCAAATTTAAACTATTTAGAAAGATTTAGGCCAGAGGAGTATTGGCATTTAATGGCTAAACAGAAAATCGTACTCGCATACAGTGGTGGTTTAGACACCTCCGTAGCTGTACCGTGGTTAATTGAAAAATACGACGCGGATATTATTACCGTCACAATAGACTTGGGAATGGTCGATTTAGAATCCATAAAGGCACGGGCAATCGAAGTAGGAGCTGCAAAAGCCATAACCATCGATGCCAAGGACACTCTAGTTCAAGAATTCTTGTTCCCTGCCTTGCAAGCTGGAGCAATATATGAAGATATCTACCCTCTAGCTACCGCGCTGGGGCGGCCATTAATAGCACGATGCCTAGCGGAAGTCGCTGTCTCTGAAGGTGCCTATGCCGTAGCACATGGTTGCACCGGCAAAGGAAACGATCAGGTCCGTATAGAAGTAGGTATCGCAGCAGTGGAACCCGGGATCAAAGTCATTGCCCCCATCAGAGATTGGGGAATGAGTAGAGATGACGAATTAGATTACGCCCAAGCAAGAAACCTACCCATTAGCGCAAGTAACAGCAGATTTTCAGTTGATGAAAATTTGTGGGGTAGAAGCGCAGAAGCAGGTGAGCTCGAGGATCCTTGGTTAGAACCACCTGAAGAAGCGTACGAATGGACCCAGCCGGTTACTAACACACCCGACGATCCCGTTTACATAGAGATACATTTCGACAAGGGATTGCCAACCGCCATAAATGGGGAAGGCATGGATGGAATTTCATTAATAAACCACCTGAATGCTCTCGCAGGCACACATGGTGTGGGGCGCATTGATCACGTTGAAAATAGATTAGTTGGCATCAAATCCCGAGAAATTTATGAATCGCCCGCGGCAATAGTTTTGCACGCAGCGCATAAATCATTAGAAAACTTAACGTTGAGCAAAGATCAGGCAAGAACTAAATCTAAAATTTCCCAAGAGTACGCCGATATCGTGTATAACGGCCTCTGGTTCACAGCACACAGGCAAGATCTCGATGCTTACATAAAGAGTACGCAGAGATATGTTACAGGAGAGGTTAAAGTCAGATTACACAAAGGGACCTGCACAGTAGTTGGTAGAAAGGCGCCTGATGCCCTATACCAGCACCAACTCGCCACTTACGATCGCAGTGATGAATTCGATCATTCATCAGCAGAAGGCTTCATATCCATTTATGGATTGCCGGTAAAAACGCAGAACCAAATACAAAAACTCTAGAAATAATAATATCAGCCTAAGGATTATTAGAGGATCAAATGACAATCGCTAGCAGAATGATGAATCTTGGAACAGAGACCGCCTTTGAGGTTCTCGCCAAGGCCAGAGCCCTCGAAGCACAGGGAAAACAAATCATCCACCTTGAGATAGGGGAACCTGATTTTGACACCCCTGAACATATAGTCCAAGCAGGCATACAGGCTCTCAAGGATGGATACACTCATTACGGACCTACACCCGGCCTGCCAGAACTCCGTGAAGCAATCGCAAGGAACAGCCGAGAGGTTAGGGGCATTGATACGGACCCGTCCCATGTCGTGGTTACACCTGGCGCTAAACCCATAATGTTTTACGTGATTCTCGCTCTAGCTGAGCCTGGCGTAGAAGTTATTTACCCCAATCCAGGATTTCCAATCTACGAATCTATGATCCGGTTTTCTGGAGCTACCCCGGTTCCGATGCAATTATTAGAGGAAAAGAGCTATCATCCGGATTTGGCAGATTTCGCAAATAAAATTACTGACAAAACAAAGCTGATAATTCTTAATTCGCCTGAAAATCCCTGCGGGTCGGCTCTAACAAATGAAGAGCTACAAGAAATAGCTAAAATTATTGAAACCCGTCCTGATATTTATGTCATGGCCGATGAGATTTACAAGGACATTCTGTATACGGGTGAACACCACACCATAGCCGGATTTCCCGGTATGGCCGAACGAACTATCATATTGGACGGCTTTTCTAAAAGCTACGCTATGACTGGATGGCGTCTTGGATATGGTATATGCCCAGAAGAATTAGTCCCACATATTACACGATTAGCTGTAAATAGCGTCTCGTGCGCTGCATCTTTTAGCCAGATGGCAGCCATAGCAGCTTTAGATGGACCTCAGGATGATGTAAATGCAATGGCTAATGAATTCTCACAAAGGCGCAGACTAATCACCGATGGCCTCCGTTCTATACCAGGTATCAGGTGCCCCGAACCTGAAGGAGCGTTTTACGCATTCCCATCCATATCAGAAACTGGTCTTAGTAGCCACGACTTCGAAGAACGGGCGTTAAGCGAAGCAGGAGTAGCTCTCTTATCCGGCTCAGCATTCGGAGAATATGGTGAAGGATACGTTCGATTATCTTACGCGAACTCTCAAGAAAACATACAGATAGCCCTTGAAAATATTTCTAAGTTCGTACAATCTTTGTAATTCAATGGGAGCTGGATAATGCCCGAATGCCAAGTTATTCACCCAGATTCGTTAGAAACGGAAATCTGCTCAGGAGCAATGACCCGTCTCGCCGGCGTGTCACAAGCGTTAGCAGGGGCTACCGGCATTCACCTAGCCATAGCGACAATACCGCCTGGCTGCGCTTCTAGTCCCCATTATCATGTCAATTGTGAATCCGCGATATACGTTATGAAAGGTCACGGACGGTTCATAATTGGCGAAAACCTAGACAATGAACTACCCATTGGACCGGGAGATTTTATATATGTACCTCAGGATGGCGTGCATCAACCGGTAAACGATAGTAACGAGGTCATGGAACTAATAGTTGCTAGAAACACCCCTGTTGAAATAGTTGAAGAATATACCGCTAAACAGTCCTAATACCATAATATTCAATTTACCAGCTTGTTAAGCATCTTGCCGAGATTTATAATAGTCCAGTTGCCATCAAGCGGGTGTAGCACAGTGGTAGTGCTCTAGCCTTCCAAGCTAGCCACGTGGGTTCGATTCCCATCACCCGCTCCAATAAATACTAGGCTAATCGCCACCTCGTATTTCCCTAAAAGCGATGAGTAACTCCTCAGTAGGAATATCAGCAGCAAGTTCACCTGATTCATTGATGCTAAAGTAGTTTTCAGAATTAAATTTGCTTATCAGGTGTTTTTCTATTCCAGATCTAGCATCCAGATCAAATTCAGTACTATCACAAGAACCCTCGTCTAAAAACTGGGCTACCACCTCAGCAATAAGCTCTGTCTCCACAGCACTCCGTTGCAGATTGCCAATCTCCTGCAGGTGGTTCCCCAAATAACAACCACCAAACTGCATTAGTTGATAGTTGCGACCCTCGATTGTTTCTTCCCATTCAACCCTTGGTTCCAGCTGTTTTTCAACGAGATAACTTTTCACTTGTGCATCTTCCGAGGTCGGAAAAGCACAGTCAAACATTAGTTGCACCGTGTACATGAAAAACCCTGCAGGTTCAACTTTCAAAAACAAATGCACCTACCTAGCTTGTTGCTGAGGTATGGTTATACACAAATCTTCAGCCTATGACAGCACAATCGCTTCACGGTTTTTATCTGCCAACTGCCTTCAACAGTTTATCAACTATCGAGGGGTCCGGAGCTATCGATTTGTCGTCGATACCTTTCATTATCTCAACTATGGCATCATGGAATGGGGTCTCTACTCCTGCTTCGCGTCCTTTGCTACAAATCAAACCGTTCATGAGATTGGTCTCCGAGCGTCGACCCTTTTTAATATCCTGAGCCATTGATGCCAGCCAGTTAACTCTGCCTCCACGAGTCGACATATAATCATCCAACTCTTCAAAGACGTCTCCTTTGTCAGCATCGGACCACATCTTTGCAGGTTGACCGTTTATGTCCACCACATTTAATCCTTGCGCAAGCCCGACTTGAGCACCTTCTTTGGCCAGATGAATTCTAATTAATCGCAATCTTGGGTCCTCGGCCATTTCTTGCGATCCTAGAGTAGACATCGCAGATATTGCATTACCCATACCATTCTGGCAAAGTTTTCCCCAGCGTTCACCCCACAGGTTATCAGTGGCATACGCAGCATCTATGTAATCCATTTTACTGGCTATTAACTCGCTCCGCGGAGTTATTGTTCCGTCCTGTTCTCCAATCCTGAAAACCGTATATCCGTGATCACGACCAGGAGCACCACCTCTTATCACATGACCTGGTTCCCACAAAGCGACCTCGATATGTGAAGCAATACAACCAAGCTCTCTGTCGCTACCAACAATCTCCCCTATGACTGGATCATTCCAGCAGTTCTGCAGAGAGATAAAGAACCCTTCCGGCTTAACATATCTTTTTATAAAATGCGTTGCCCACTCAGTATCGTACGATTTCATAGAAATGAAAGCGTAATCAAAGAGGTCCGTAATACCCTGAGCATCTGTTAAATGCAATGCGTTTACCGGAACTGTGAAATCACCTTGGCTCCCACTGGCCCTTAGCCCATCTTTTCTCATGGTTTCCACATGTTCTGGCCACATATCAATTAAAGTTACGTCTTCTCCCTCTTTAGCTAAGAAGGCTGCGGCATAGCTTCCTAAAGCTCCGCATCCCATAATTCCTATCTTATCTGGCATTGTTATTCCTCCTAAATCGCTCAGATTGTTATCATATGCACGCTAGCCGAATCTAGGTTTGCGCATAGTCACTAAATCGGAATATCGCATGGTCATATATATTTGTCAAACAAGGTATTCAAGAGACCCGCTATTCTTGACACGTTCATAAGGTAAATGTAGACTTTGCCCCGTATTACAAGGAGCGCGTAGGTTGTCTACTCCTAGTTCATTTCTAACAGAGTCCATGATCAAGCAGGCTATTGGAGCCAAGAGCAATCCGATAAATACTGTCATAGAAAAAGGCGCCATACTACGTTTTGCTGAAGCGATTGGAGACACAAATCCAATCTACACCGATGAAGTGGCAGCTCGTAGCTCCATACACGGTGGAATTATCGCTCCACCAACATTTTTGAGATCCACTGGGTCAGTGCGGCCCGAAATCCCCTTTGACCTACCTTTTGACCGGCTACTAGACGCAGGGAGTTCGTGGGAATATTTCTCAGCTATTCGCGCTGGGGACATAATAACGGCCGTAGGTACAGTCACAGATATAAGCGAACGCAGTGGTAGAGTCGGCCTAATGATTTTCATAATCACTGAAATCAATTATACAAATCAGTTTCAGGAATTAGTCGCAACTCAAGTAAATACATTGATACGTTATTAAAATGGAAGAAAATACTGGGAGTCATTCCATGAAGTGCCAAGAGACCTTTTGGGAAGATATATACGAAGGGTTTGAAATACCTTCTATAACCAAAGAAGCAACAACACGGCAACTAGTCCAATATGCTGGCGCCTCGGGAGATTTTTACGAAATACATTACGACAAGGATTTTGCCATTGACACAGGTCTCTCTGGAGTAATAATCCACGGTGCTCTAAAAAACGCTTTTCTAGGGACCCTTATGACAGACTGGGCAGGACCATTAGGCTTTTTGCGAAAGTTATCATGCCAGTATAGAGGGATGGATTATCCAAACCAAAGTCTAACCGCTAAAGGAACTGTTACTCGGAAATACGAAGAGAATGGCCGATTCCTCGTGGATTGTGACATCCTTCTAGAAAACTCCTCTGGAGAGATTACTACTCCGGGAACGGCTACAGTAGAATTACCATGCCGTAATACAGCCGGACAGCCAGGTTAATATTAAAATAATTATGGAGTATCAATGCCCAA
>JAPNTN010000058.1:0-4859 GCA_027249445.1 Dehalococcoidia bacterium
GATTGGCGCTCTACAAACCGCCCGAATACATCACTACTCGTTCAGACCAATGGGGTAGAAAAACAGTTATCAATCTTTTGCCAAAAACACTTAGACATCTAAATCCCGCAGGGAGGCTTGACTATCTTAGTGAGGGGCTCCTGTTGTTAAGTAATGATGGTGGATTTAATTATCAGTTCACTCATCCAAAGTTCCAAAAGGAGAAAGAATATATCCTGATGTTCGGCGATCCGATAAACGCCGATCTTATCAGTGGATTCGAAAGTGGAATTGAATTAACCGAAGGTCTAGCGAAAGCGGATAGTGTACGTCAAATATCGGATACGTCGTTACAAGTTACTATACACCAAGGTTGGAAGCGGCAACTGAGGCGGATGGCGGCCCATTACAATTATAAAATACACAGACTAATTCGGACACGAATCGGCCACTTTACCGTCGACGGGTTAAATCCAGGAGAATGGAAGGAAATTTCTGGTAGACAAATTAATAGGTAAAACCCAATCTATGGATTTGTCGGGATCTTACCAGCGATACTCTATCCTGACTAATGCAAAGCAAACCTAAGCCAACCTTTCCGGAGTCATCAGCGCCGACTTCACTAATAGTCTGAACGTCCCACTTCGTCATCTAAAAGATTAGTCGATTCGAATAAGGCCAAATAGCTCCTTTTGTTTGAAGAAACATTCAAGATCGTCGCTGTCATACTCGCTTCTCTTGTGGGATTTACTGTTTCTGGCGTGGCCGGCATGGGTGGGGGCTTGATAGCTCTACCAGTTCTTATCTGGTGTTTCGGTGTAAAAGAAGCTATATCACTACTTTCAATCACTCAGTTCATTGGATCTGTATCACGTGCTTACATTCACAGAGAAACTATCGATTGGAAAGTCGTGGGTTATTTCGCTTTGGGATCAATGCCGATAGCCTTAATCGCAAGTTTCATATTCGTTACCATTAACTCGACAGTTATTGTACGGATACTGGGAGTATTACTTATCTTGGTCGTGGTCTATAGCCGTTTGCCATTTGGAAGGAGTTTTCGATTCCCACTCTACGGCTTTGTGCCAATAGGTGCTACTACCGGATTTATCTCAGGGTTATTTGGGATTCCCGGCCCATTTGCAACGGTTTTCTACCTTTCATACGGCCTAAGCGCAAGCGCGTACATCGGTACATCATCATTGGGATATGGATTAATCCAACTGCCCAAAGTATTAGTATTTGCAATAGACGGACTTTTCACGATCCAATCGGCATCAATAGGCGCAGGACTCGGGTTAATAAGTATATTAGGTGCCTATCTAGGCAAAATGATTTTGGGGCGCATACAAGAAAAAGTTTTCCTTAACTTAATAACGCTCATGTTATTAGCGTCTGGAATTTCTCTGATATTTAAATCTTAACGGAGTCTTCAATTGACAACTAAACGAATGGTCGTCTATGCATAGACTCCCTGTTCTAAAGTTATATGTGTTTGGGGTTTTTTCTCAGTAGCCCTTCCACAAACAGTTGAATTGGCCTCGAATAACAAATCTGATCTTATCAACAACCACCTCCCAAACATAAAACTTAAAAAGAGGAACGCCTACTTACTGACAACATGATAAAAATGTAGGCGTTTACACTACTAAATCTCACCATACCCTATAATCCCAGAGTGTTAGGCAATCAAAACGAAGGAAATTTTAAACCTACACTGCAACCAACGCCAACTCCTACAATAGCTCCGACCCCCAAACTTCATGGAATGAAATTGTTGGTTAATGGCAGATCCTTAAACCCTGGCCAGGCTGTTTTCGATATCGAGAACGGGCAGCTCGTCTTTAGTATTGCTCCAAATTCCTATTGTAAATATGATCAAGACTCGATTATCACAGTGACCGCATACCCTACGGTCGATGGGTCTACGGTGATATTGGGTGGAACGACTTCTCTGAGCGGTAATACCGGTACTATCTTGGCACGAGGGACAGAATGGTCTATGACAGCATCCATCACTCTGCCTCCCGGCATTGCAATACCAATTCCGACAGCAACGCCGGTGCCTGTATCATGGCCCAGATAAAAACTACTATCTGATCAGGTCATTAATGGATGTCGGAACCACAGCCGTACTGCCAAGCTTCCTACCCATTCCCTACTTATTACCCCCGTAACTACGCTTCTGGTGCAAAAGGATTACTTGATGCGCATTAAATCCTTACGTTTAAAACTGATAAAACACATAGTCGCAGCAACTGTATTTTTGGGGGTCTGCAGCATGGTGATTCAAATATCTGTGTTCATTGCCGATATTCCAATAGAGGCATTGGGTTTACAGTCATACAGGCAGATCAAACATCTCGACTGGTTCGCTGCTATTAGGACCCTCATGGCTTTAACTTTAGGTTTCTATTTATCAAGAAAATCATTGGGTGTATTTGATAGATTTTTAAATAAACGTCGATTCAAATCAAGCAATCAGCAAAGACTCAACTGACTGAGTTTGGATTTCTCTAAGTCACCTGATAACGCACCTCATCTCTTCCACAAACACGTTGGTCGCCCGGAACTTAGCTAATTATGATTTGCCAAGGTTTTACCGCATGTGTTACAAGCTGGGACAGATGTATCTCCAAGCAGTCTCAGAAATTTGGTATCCGATCTACTAACACATGATGCATTAAACAATTGGCGAGTAAGGAAGTGCGAACATGCCAGAAATAGAGGTTCTTTTACCCGGCTTCAGTGTGAATACGGACCAGACCACGTTGGGACTTTGCACCGTAACGTTAATCCGCGGCACAAAATTAACAGTGGTGGACGTGGGCCACTTTGGTCGGCGGACAATGTTGGTCGAGACCCTGAAAAGCCATGGAATCTCTCCAGAAGATATCGGGCGGGTAATACTGACCCATGCCCACTGGGACCACTCTCAAAACACCGACTTATTCCCAAACGCAGAGATCGTGATTTCCAAGAAGGAACTGGAGTATAGCCGGAACCCCCGCGCCAACGACTACGCCACAGCCAAATACTTTGCCGACACCCTGTCGCCTCATACAGTTGTCGAGGTTTCGGGCGAGACCGAGCTGGAGAAAGGCATCGGTACATTCGATACTCCGGGTCACACAGCTGGACATCAAAGCGTTGTAGTGAATACAGATGGCGGATTAGTCTGCTTAGGCGGAGACGCCATATCTGATGCAGGAGCATTGGCCCGCGGATTGCCTGCGTTCGTGTTCTGGAGTGTCGAACAAGCACAGGTCAGTCTGAAAAAGATATCTCAGGCCGCCGAAGTGATATACCCGGGACACGACCGGCCATTCAGGATAGAAGGTGACAAGACCGAATATCTGACAGAGGCACCCACCATCAAGGTCAGTGGATTCTTAGACAGCAGCCGGGACCTTGTTTCCATGGAGCTAGGCCTCCCGCCAAGGTTTGAACCCAGGATCAACCCCGACGCCGTCTGACTAAATACGCCATGGTATCTCAGTGTTGCTTTTTCAATTTGCCTGAGCAACGCCTATCGAGCCCGATATGTTACCTGATATGCAGGGGATATCGTCCTTGAAGATAAACGCAGCATTACCACCAAAATAGATTGTGGCCAAATACCCCGAAGGGAAAGCCCAGATTTCTCGTAATCTGGGCTCTTTCGTATCTTATTTCGCCGTTTGCCAGCTCGCAGACGTACCGACATCTGACTAATTAGGAGCGAGTTGGTTTTGTTCACATAAGGCACAATAAAGAGAACAAAAACCAAAGTCATGCATGATTAACAATTTGATTTGAAACTTTTTTAAGGGCCTTCCAGTCTTATTTACCCCAATCCCCAGCATCTGTTCTCACTGAGATCTCGTCCCTCACCGGCCTTACCTGAACCGAACCTCTCCAAACAAGCGGAGAGAATAATTGTTGGACAGCTATATAATCATCGGACTCGATTAAAGCATAAAGAGTATGCTCTGTTTGGTAACCCCAGGCTCCTAGTACTTTCACCTTTTCATTACCTTCGACCCAACGGGTTCTTTCTGCCCTTGATACCGCTTTCGTATTCCCCTCAGCTTCAAGTCGACCTTCACAAGTCTCCCAATTATGTTGAGCCATTACATGGAATAACACAGCATCCTCCAGTTCAATATAGGATTGGCGAATAATACACTGAGGTCATCTTATTGTAAAAACTCGACCTGATTTATGTTCCTATTATTAAGGCTAAAGAGGCTCAAAGAATCGAGGACAAATTCGATTGCAACTTCTCGACAGATTCGAAAATCAACCCTCTCATGCCTAAGTCTAGCGCTGAACCGATATTGTCATGTCGGTCGTCAATGAAAATGCAATCGAAAGCAACTGTCTGAAGTCCGTTTAAAACGTGATGGAAATAGGCTGGATCTGGTTTCAACAGGTCCATTTCGTATGAAAGAAAAAACTCGTCGAACGCTCTCAAGATACTGAAATTATCCATGATGTAGGAAAAATGTATGGAGTCTGTGTTCGAAGCAATAACAAGATAGTGCTCTGAGGCTAAGTCTTCCACCAAAGGCACAATACATTCATTCTGGCTAAGGAGACTATTCCAGATAGCTATGAATTCATCGAAGGAGATGTTCACATTAATCTCCTCACATAAAGCTTTGTGAAACCCCTCTGGAGTGAGAAGTCCTGACATAGAAGCTTCAACTATAGGCCCATTCTGAACCTCTTTCATAATGCTGTCGTAAGACCGGTCGGAAATCGCAGTAAAAGATGTGCAGACTTTGTCCCAGTCCAAATAAGCTAGGACGCCTCCTATGTCAAATATGATTATAGGTACCATTTATATCCATGGGGCCAAAAGGATTCATTGGTTAATAATAACTGCCGTGCAACAA
>JAPNTN010000059.1:0-4464 GCA_027249445.1 Dehalococcoidia bacterium
TGTGATACACACGAATCTATAAACTCACCCAGACATAAATCCCAAGGATTACTCCTAGAGTTGTCAGATTCCTTAATGATATCTGCCATGTAATGACCATTCACTTCTATAATTCATTAGTGTCAGCGACATCGACTACTGTACGGTCAAAACCTACCATCTGTAAATCTATCGGTCAATCTATAATCACCAATTCTATCCGATGCTATACTATGGTGACTGGAGAGAGTATGTCATCATCAATCGACGATACGAGACTGATCATTTCTGATGCAGAAGAACCCACGGGTTCTTTGGTCGGGGTAAAATGTGAAGATTGTAATGTAGCGGTTTTTGGTCCTGCTAAATTCTGTCAATCTTGCACATCAGACAATCTGATTGACATCACATTTGGATCTCTAGGTTCCCTTTATAGTTATACTGAAGTGAAAGTACCTCCACACGGTTGGCCTGGTGAAGTTCCATATATATTGGCAGAAGTAGCACTTCCGGAAGGGCCTCACGTGCTAGCAGAATTAATAGATATCCACCATGGAGATATCCAGATTGGTATGGCTTTAAAGCTAGCTTTACTACCAGTAGAATACGGAACTACAGGATCAACGAAAATAGTATATAAATGGCGCCCAGCCCAGCCATCAGAATTAAGCTAGGACTGATTCATGAACAATTTAAAAACAGGCAGAGAAGTAGTAGTAGCCGGGGTAGGGTTGCATCCGTTTGGAAGGTTTAGAGACAAGCCGTTAGCTAGTTTAGCTCTCGATTCCGTTATAGCTGCCCTCCAAGATGCTGCTGTGGCATGGAAAGACATACAAGTAGCCTATTTTGGGCACGTCTATTATGAAGGAATGTCCTTTGGTGAGACATCTTTAAGCAAGCTGGGACTTACAGGGATCCCAATCATAAATGTGGAAAACGCCTGCTCCAGCGGATCCACCGCATTTTGGCAGGCCTATTGGGGAATAAGCTCAGGAGTATTCGACATAGCCCTAGCTTTTGGAGCAGAAAAAGTCCCTGGGGGACCAGTATCAGTGACCAGTGAAAACAGTCCAGATAGATATATTGGTGGAGACCATATGATGGCAGGCTATGCATTACGGTCTCGAAGATATATGGAAGACACCGGAGCAACACCAAGTTCTTTAGCTCAAGTCACAGTTAAAGCTAGACAAAATGCTAGTCTTAACCCTTACGCCCACAGGAAAGATACGTACAGTGTAGAAGAGGTATTGAACTCCCGGATGATAGCTGACCCTCTAACGTTATTCCAATGTTGCCCTACCAGTGAAGGTGCCGCCGCTGCAGTACTTTGTGCTAAAGAAGCGTTAACGTCCTACAATATAGACTCTAAACGTTCTATAAACGTTGTTGCTGCGGCACTTACATCAGGAAACTACAACGGCCACGGTAGTGATCATTCGGCTTTCAGCCCATATAGGACAGAACCAGCAGCGCTACAAGCTTATGAGATGAGTGGGCTGGGACCAGAAGATGTCGACCTAGTACAAGTTCACGACGCAGCTACCATCGGGGAATTACAGCAACTGGAAGCCCTGCATCTCATACCATACGGTGAGGCTTGGGCCGCCACCATAGAAGGTCGAACTTCATTAACAGGAGACATTCCCACGAATACGGATGGTGGCCTACTAGCTATGGGACATCCCTTCGGTGCCACAGGTGTAAGGATGATACATGAGACTGTTACCCAATTGAGAAACGAAGCAGGAGACCGACAGGTACCCAACGCTAGAGTCGGGGTCGCAGAGTGCTCAGGAGCGGGAGACGTCACGACTGTTCACATACTTACTAAATAACGAAACTTGATGACGGCATCTAACTTGCGCCTATGATCAATTTTATAATATTAGCTTCTATGAAAGGAAGATTCGTTTCCCAGTCAGGTAATTTTTATGACAACTTCCAGATGATGGGCTATATGGTGGCTTCAGACAGCGCAGAAGCTGTGTCGCGATTTTTTGACCAGACTCCATATCCTATCGAATGGGCTGACGTGGAATACCTGTGGGCTGAGCCCTTAGCCTACGGCCCGGACACTGGACACCATGGAGAATACGAACGGATATATATTGAGACTCTAAAGAATATGTACAGAAAATAAATTGGGGCTGTTCTAGTGACAGCCCCAATTTATGATGGTATAAGATCGAAACTATATCGTATTAGCAGTTTTCAGCGTGGTCTCTAAGCTGTCCAAAGTCTGCTTTAAACCCTTCAATAAACGCCCTACGGTCAGTGCCATGCAAAACGAATCGTGCGCCCTGTCCGATCCAGTACTTGGATAGTTCAGGAGATTGGTGATGAACCAGTGTGGGTATCCCATGTGCTTCAGAAATATCAATAACCTTCTTCACAGTCGTTTTATATATCTCTTCGTCATACATGTCAGGGACGCCCAATTGGATACTCATATCGTTAGGACCTACAAAAATACCATCTATACCCGGTACTTTTATCATATCTTCGAGGTTATCTACCCCTGCCTGGCTTTCTATCCCTATTATTGCAATATTATTTTTATTTCTATTTTCAAGGTATTCTCGTGCAGCATCGCTAGGATGATCACCAGAATCCACAACACGTCGCACCGCTTCGCCTTTTAGTGGCCTCCACTTGGCCGCTCCCACCACCTCCTTCACCTGCTCTACTGTTTCACAATATGGGGCCAACACTCCTTGAGCTCCGGCATCAATAGCCATAGTCACATAATGAGAGTCAGGAATGGGTATCCGAACTATAGGAACCACACCTGTAGTATTAAACATGGTTAGGAAATCGCCCAGTTCGCCTCTACTCCGATAATTGTGTTCTGTATCTATGACTACATAATCGAGTCCAATCCCCTCCATAAATGGAATCCATTTAGGATTTCTGCTCACACTGATCATAGTCCCAAATACCCTACCACCAGATTGCAAAACTTGCTTAAGTTCAGATCCATTCATATGTTATCAACATCCTTTCAAATATGGGTATCCCTTTAAGACGCCCAAGTATATCATTCACTGTGATACTAGCATAGGCTGATATGTAACGGGCTATGTATTCAAAACTTTACGACAGTGTGATGTTAGTTTATTGATACTAATATTGATATAATTTAATTCGCGTACAAACATTTTTCATACTCTATGAGATCGTAGTGCAAAACAGAAAACTTGTTAAAAGCGAACAAGAACTAGCTGAAGCAGTCTCACTCTTCAAAAACTATTCGGAAATCGCAATAGATACCGAGTCAAACGGATTGTACGCATACAGGGAGCGTGTCTGTTTGATACAAATTGCCACTGCTGATCAATGCTTCATAATAGACACCCTAAGCATTCCAGACATGTCTCCATTGGCAGATATGCTATCAGATCGAAACGTGCTGAAAATAATACATGGCTCGGACTACGACTTGAGATGCCTCGATCGTGACTATGGATTTAATCTCCAGTCTATATTCGATACTCAAATCGGAGCCAGATTTTTGGGAGATACTAGACCCAACCTTGGGTCGGTATTAGATATTTATCTCAGCGTTCAAATTAAGAAAAGTCATAAATTACAAACATCGAATTGGGGATTGAGACCTCTATCTAGTGAGGCACTCGAATACGCTGCTTCAGATGTAGAATATTTAATAGACCTACATAAAGAACTTACTCGGCGCCTCAAAGAATTGGATCGGGCCACATGGGTAAAAGAAGAATGTCAACGCTTAGAACAGATTAGGCACACAGAACCAGTATCTCCTGACATTGCATTCCTAAATCTGAAAGGCTCAAGGAAACTGACTCCACGTGGATTATCAATGCTAAAAGAATTATTCTTATGGAGAGACACGAAGGCCAGCGTCAAAGATGTCCCACCTTCACGGATTGTGACTAACGACGAGTTAATTGAAATATGTTTGCAAGCCAGTTCTATCAGAAGCTCTGATAAAGTGACAATCCGAAAAGTGTTGACCGAAATTGGCAATTCCGTAATACCGTATAACTACTTAGACGATATATTAAATACTCTTGTTCTCTCTGTCGATACTCCCGAAGTCCATAGGCCCGAACAGCGACGGCTCAACACTTTCAGCGATCCTGAAGCAAAGGATCGTCTCCAATTGCTTAAACAGTGGCGCAAAAACAAATCAGCCAGATTGTCATTAGACCCGTCTCTGATTTGGCCAGTAAAAAGTCTTGAGAGGATAGCTATCCAAACCGATCAATGGGAGACAGAGATTACTGATCTGCAAAACTCATCAGTCCGATCGTGGCAGATTACGGAGTTCTCTGCAGAATTACAGAATCTAATCCTCAACAATACTCAGTAGCTGAACGTTATAACCTCTTGGCAAAACCGTGCGGTGTTTACCAAGTCGGGTATTATTACGTACTCATTCACAGTATGCATTTCATTAGTAGACATGCCCACCACAACGTTTGCAATACCGTTTAATCTGAAAAC
>JAPNTN010000060.1:0-4327 GCA_027249445.1 Dehalococcoidia bacterium
GTTCGCGTTGTCGCAGCAGAAGACATGCTTACCGCGCTAATGGAAGAAGTAGATCAAACTCCTGCCTGAAAATGAACCAACCCTCCACGTTCTCTCTTTAATATAATAAGTAACAGTTACTAAGAAAGGCCAGACGAAATATGAAATTTACTCATATGCTGTCAAAAACTCTACGCGAAGACCCACCTGAAGCCGAAACTAATAGCCATAAACTCATGCTCAAGGCAGGACTTATCCACCAGGTTTCTAGTGGTGTATATGCATATCTACCTTTAGCTTGGCGTTCTTTAAAAAAGCTGGAGAGCATAATTCGCGACGAAATGGATCAAGCAGGGGCTCAGGAACTATTAATGCCATCCTTACAACCAGAAGAATTATGGCGAGAAACTGGCCGAAAAGAAGCTTTTGGAGACAATCTCTTTTCGTTAGAGGATAGACGAGGCAGGCCTATGGTATTGGCTCCCACCCACGAGGAAGTGGTGACCAACATAGTTAGATCGAACGTCCAAAGTTACAGGGATTTACCACTTATACTCTATCAAATTCAAACCAAATTTAGAGATGAACCAAGACCTCGAGCAGGACTGGTCAGAGTTCGCGAATTCGCTATGAAAGACGCATACTCATTCAACAGTGACGAGGAGAGTCTAGACCGTAGCTATCAGGCCATGGCTCAAGCGTATAAAAATATCTATTCCTCCTGCAGTTTGCCAGTCCTTATGGCAGAAGCAGATAGTGGAGCCATAGGAGGCAAAGACTCTCACGAATTTATATGCGCAACACCGACAGGAGAGGACACCATTATAACTTGCCCTTCCTGCTCTTATACAGCTAACTCTGAGAAAGCTCAAAGCAGATTGGCCCCAATAATAACGCCCGTAGCTGAAGCCGAAGTATCACAAATAGACACTCCTAATATAAAGACGATACCCGATCTATGCAGACATTTGAACATTGTTCCTTCTCAAACCTTGAAAGCCGTATTCTACATGGCTGATGAGGAGCTCATATTTGCGACCATACGGGGCGATTTAGAAATTAACGAAGTCAAGTTGAAAAATATACTCCACTGTAGCGATCTACGAATAGCGAACGACAATGAAGTGCAGGCAGCTGGTCTAGTTGCGGGATCTGCTTCACCAGTAGGAATTACCGCTATAAGAAAAATTGGCGATCATTCTATAAATAATGGTAGTAATTTTGTGGCTGGAGGGAATCAAGAAGGCATACACCTTGCAAACATTAATTACCCGAGGGATTTCACCGTAGACTCTGAAGATGACATATCATTAGCCGAACCGGGGCATATATGCCCAAACTGTGATTCTACCCTCGAATCCACACGCGGAGTAGAAGTAGGGCATATATTTAAGTTAGGAACGTTTTTCAGTGAAACGCTTGGAGCCCTCTACTTAGACCAAAACGGAGACCATATACCTATAATAATGGGCTGTTACGGAATAGGGGTAGGACGGCTCTTAGCGGCAACTATAGAATTAAACCATGATGAAAAAGGAATACTATTTCCTAAAAACATTGCACCATATTTAGTCCATTTAATCGGACTAAATCTGTCTGATGATGACGTAGCAAAATCTGCTGAAGACCTCTACCATCAACTCTGGGAATCCGGTATAGAAACGTTGTACGATAACCGAACAGACCAGACCCCTGGTGTGAAATTCAATGACTCTGACCTAATCGGACTACCATTGCGTATAGTAGTTAGCCCTAGAAATCTAAAGAACGGGCAACTAGAAGTAAAAACACGCGAAAGCAACGAGTCCGAACTGATTAAAAGTACCGATATAGTTTCCTGGATATCGTCACACGTTGGCTAGCAATGTCAAACGTTACTCTGTCAGGATTCTCGCGCTGTCATTACCGAACTCAAATACTCAATGTTCTTTAAAAGTTCTGGCGCCATATCCCCTGATCTAGATGAATGTAATAATAAAAGCAACCTGAATTGAGCAGCCAAATCCCTTGCCAGATTGGCTTTAGCTTCTTCCTCGGTGTCACCTTCTACTGGCACGCGTAACCCACCCAGAGGTAGAGCTGTCCTTGATTCACCAGCCCAATATTTATCAAGACTATCTATAATCACTATTGGTAAATCTTCAGCTAAAACAAAGGGCGTATCTAAAGGGAAATCTGACGCCCTCAGCACCCCAACTCTAACATTAGTTACGTCACTATGGTTAATATGAAAGGTGGCTTTGTTAGGTTGCGTTGTACTAACCACTCTCCAATCCAGGACCTCTGGATTAGCGCTATCCACGCCCGGATCTATAACTACAGGAAGCGCCAAGTCTTCCTGTATAATACGATTAGGGCCAAGATTACCTTCACTCTGCAAGATGTTCAGACTCCAATTCCCAGGCGGCATATACCTGATCAGGAAGACTAATAGGACCTACAGCTTCCTCATATTCACGGACATGCTTACTGGTCAGAATAGATATTGCCTTTAACATCTGCGGACTTACTTTAATACGAGTGCGCAATATCGGTTCCCGCTCTTCCATTTGTTCTCCAAAGAACAATACCGCTGAATACAAGCTGCTATAAACATGCATAGAATCCGCATAAAATGTTATAGGTTCTCCAGTGGATCCACTTTCTTGGGTATCTCCGGGATTCACATATTCATCTTCTTGTGGCACCTGATCTTCAGGTGGAACATAAGGTCTTTGTATAATCGGCATGAAACCTCCTAGAACACTTAATAAACTAATGACAACCTATTATCAGAGATTATACACTGCGCTGCTATATTGGTATTTAGTAATACGACTCAACCATCCTGTTGTGTTTCTGCCGAATACTTTGGCTTAATTAATAAGAGAGCCCACATGGAAACTATTGACATTAACAATAGAAAAGCAGCTAGCCAATAAGCGGCTGTATAATCCCCATACACATCAAACATAAGGCCAGTTAGCACTCCACCAGCAGCCAGTCCTATTCCACGACCGACTTCGATAACACCCATAACCGAACCCAATACATTAGCAGGATAAATATCTGCAGCCTTAACTCCAATTAACAAGCCGCTCCCATCACTCAACCCTGTCAAACCTACAAATATCAACAACGGCCAAAGTGCAGCGTTTTTCGCAAATAGAATGATTATCACTAAAGACAAAACAGTCATAAGTATTCTTACAGTATAGACACTCTCACGGCCAAACTTGTCTGACAATATTCCAAAACATGGCCGGGCTCCTACTCCAAACAATCCCGCCACACCTATGGCAGTCGCAGATAGCATTTCACCATATCCAGCCAGTACAAAAAACGCGATTATGTGCAAATTGGTCATTTGATTTGATAAAGCCTGCGCAGCTCTGGAAAAGAGCAACAGCCAGACAGCTGCTTCCTTTACAGCATTGAAATCTTTTTTATCATACGGAATTGGGACAGTAGCTTCCTCAAACCAATTAGCAGTTTCACTTCTAAAAGCATGCGCTCCTGCAATGGACTCACTAGGGTCATAGTCCGAGTTACCCGGAGTTCTTCCATATCCTGGAGGCTTACGCTGTAACAAAAAATTTAAAGGCGAAACTATAAGGAAAAACATTATCCCAAGAACCTGGAATCCTGTTCGCCAACCATATTCGCTTACTGTATATTGAGCAAACGGTGTAATTATCGCCTGTCCGGTAGGATTTCCGGAGTCAGCTATCCCCAACATAAGTCCCTTGGTCCTAGGGAACCACGGAGTCAGAACTGCTGTACCAGAGAAAAACCCAATCATTGTCTGCCCTGCGGTAGCAATCACACTATAGAAAATAAACAATTGCCATATATGGCTAACCATACTGCTGGCCCACCACCCTAGCAAAATAACTATCCCAGCCACTAGGAACATATACTTAGCGCCGAACATATCAAGCAACTTTCCTAGTATAGGAGCTGAAAATGCCCCAACAAGTCCCGACGCCGAAAATATTCCAGCGGTCATAGCCGCGCTGCCGCCGAAACCTTGCCTCAAAGCAGGAAGAAATACAGGCTGACTATTTTTCACCCCTCCTTCAACGAATATATTGCCAAAAGTAAGGCCTAGTATTATCCATCCATAATTTAGTCTACGTTTACGCGGTTCAGTGTTATCCATGTAAATGCTATTAAATCCCTTCCTTAGCACCTTTTAATTCACTAGTCGGAGATTATACACTATGAGGTGTTGTTATCTTGACCCACTGCAGCACGAATCCTATAATTGCGTTACGAAAGACGTAACATTCTCCCTAAAAGATATTAACGAGATTATATTGAATCCAACGTCATTAGAATCCATTCAAGAATTAACTGCCTCTGCAAC
>JAPNTN010000061.1:0-2741 GCA_027249445.1 Dehalococcoidia bacterium
GTGAGGTGGGGAATTATTATTCCGTATACGCCTGTGTCTAATGTCTGCTTTATGATCCACTGATTCTTTTCATTTGCATTTGGAGGGATTCTTACGAATGGAACTACGTCTGGTTGTAGCGTTTTATTTTCAAATATGCGCCGGCGGTTGAGAAGTGTGTTTAATGTGGCTTTGAGAGATTCAAAACTGAAGCCGTCATGTTCCATCTCAATCATTATCATGTCGTATTCAGAATCTGCAATATAGGTTACGTCATCAGACGGACCGTTAGAAACTAAAGCGGGTGCGAAGACTATTTGGTCGTTTTCCAACAACTCTATGATCTTGTTGTAGCGTATACTGGTTTGCATGGCTATTCGTTACTCTACAGTCACTGTTGGGATTTCTACTCACTGCGCCAATTATACTTGATCTGTATATAGAATATGGTTTTTGGATTGTGACTAACTTATAGGTAAACACCGTATATGAAGTTGTTTAACAGACGCATTTACTACGGGTGGTGGGTTGTCGGTGCTGCGGCCGGAGCCCAGTTTGGTAATGCCGCTACGGCTATAAACACACTAACAATTTTTGTCTTGCCAATGTCGTATGAGTTTGGTTGGAGTCGGACAGGGGTGGCCGCTGCAACTAGCCTTGGAGCAATATTAGGGGCTCTTATTGCCCCTTTCAGCGGCAGATTAATAGACCGGATAGGCTCAAGAGCCATATTGACCTTTGGATCATTATTAGTAGTTTTTTCCTGTCTAGGTTTGTCCGCTGTAGGGTCTTTGGCTGGATTCTACATGGCATTTACAGTAGCCCGTTCTGCCGAACAGGGATTGGTACAGGTTGGGGCAGCCCCAGTTGTTGCCAAGTGGTTTTTCAAGTACCGGGGACGAGCAATGTCATTGATATTCTTTGCCAGTTCTGCAGGGATGATAATCACTGCACCTTTGGTTCAGGTAATAATAAGCAATTTTGGATGGCGTCTCGCATGGGTGATGTTGGCTGGAAATATGTTCATTATCGGTGTAATACCATGTGCTTTATTGATAAGGCGGCAACCTGAAGACATCGGGCTTATATTGGATGGGTTTGAGGTCGATGAGTCAACGGAAGATTTAGGAGAACCTGTTATAGCGGAAACCATCTGGAGTATGCACCAGGCAGTATCAACCTATAGTTTTTGGGCTGTCCTGGGATCATTATTCATAGCGGCAATTTGCACTTCTGGGGTAGGTCTTCACCTTATCCCCTACCTGGTTCAGCAGGATATTTCTTCTGGAGCAGCGGTATCGGTCATAAGTTTAATGGCGTTTTCAGGGGCAATATCTGCGATAGTGTTGGGATGGATATCTGAGAAGTTTTCACCACGGTTGATGTTAGGAACGGTATATTTATTATCTGCCATTAGCCTGATGATTCTGCTTAACACAACAACATTGTCGATGGCTTACATGTTTGCAATCCTGAATGGCATTGTTGGTACGGGGGTCAATACATTGGCTCCAATATTGTGGGCCAGATTTTATGGTCGAGGAATAATGGGTTCGATATACGGGATAAGCCGATCAACACAGGTGGTGGGTTTTGCAATAGGTCCATTGGCATCCGGACTAGTTTATGATTCTTTTAGTTCCTATGAAAACGCCCTGATCTGGTTTGCCGTACTATCCCTGGTGAGCGTTGGTTTTATTGCATCAGCCAGACAGCCAAGTATGACGCATTTGGCACGAATGTAAGACTAGCCTGCTGTATTTATTGATATTCTGAACCTCTTCTCTATAATGTGGATAATTGATCAAGCTTGCTAATGGGTAAGGTGTACATATATGGATTTTGGAATGTTTTTGGATTTCTCAACACGGCAGGGTAGAGGTCATGAGAGTGCGTTTCAGGAAGCTTTTGATCTAGTTGATCTGGCTGAAGAGACTGGGCTGGATACGGTTTGGCTTGGAGAGACACATTTTAATGGTAACAGACCAATATCAGCGCCAATTGTAGTTGCCAGCTCTATTGCGACTAGGACCAAGCGACTTAGGGTAGGAATGGCGGTGCAGGTTCTACCGCTAATTAATCCCCTTAGGATTGCGGAAGAAGCGGCTACCGTAGATCAGATTAGTGAAGGGAGATTTGAATTTGGAGTCGGACGTAGTGGCAATGAGAAAGCGTACCAGGCTATGCATATACCTTACGAGGAAAGCAGGGAGCGGTTTCAGGAAGCGTTGGATATAATCCTTGAGGCTTGGAAAGGAGAGCCATTTTCGTATAATGGCACATTTAACCAAGTTCATGATGCTCAAGTGACTCCTATTCCATTTCAGAAACCTTATCCCAAGGTACGCTTAGCGTCTACTACCAGCGACAGTTTTTCCA
This sequence comes from Dehalococcoidia bacterium, assembly GCA_027249445.1. Taxonomy (GTDB): domain Bacteria; phylum Chloroflexota; class Dehalococcoidia; order Lucifugimonadales; family UBA3495; genus UBA3495. Next base: position 2,359 of record JAPNTN010000061.1, read on the forward strand.
GGGTGGGGAAATTGGGGTTTCCCATTTTTCTTTCTATGCGCGGTATGGATGTAAATGATTTGGAGACTAATTTAAGGGAATATCATAAGTCGTGGGTCGAGGCAGGTCATCAGGGTGACTCGGGAGATATATCAGTCAGGGTGCCTATATATGTGAGTAGCACGAAGGAAGGGGCACTCACCGAACCAAGAGAAACAATCGAGGCGTATTTCTCAAGGATGAAACGGCGGTACGAAGAAGGCCGTGATGAAGAAGGAACTGGTGGTACTGGGCCAGACAGGGCAGCCCTACTAAAGGAAAGAGCTGAAAAGTTGGGCAGGATGTCGTATGAAGATATATTAGAGACGAAGGTTATATGTGGAACACCTGAGTCAGTAATTGAG
>JAPNTN010000062.1:0-12227 GCA_027249445.1 Dehalococcoidia bacterium
TGGAAGAGCCTGCTTTTGAAGGTTTTCCTAATGGTGCCAGCATACGTGTTATGAAATTACAAGATAGAGACGGATCTGGCCACAGCGGGCACGGATCTAGTCATGAGGGGCACGGATCTAGTCATGAGGGGCACGGATCTAGTCATGAGGAGCATGGATCTAGTCATGAGGGGCACGGATCTAGTCATCAAAAACTAGATGTTGATCCTGAGGAGCATGGAGTTATATTCAGTTCCCCGACTATAAATCCAGAAGATACATTTTCCTTTGCTATAACCAAAGATTTGGAAGGGATGACACTTCCGTTTCACAATCATCTCCGCCACGATGTAGTTGGCTCTATTAATGTCCAGAAACATTTTGATATATCAGGGACGATAGTAATTGAGATAAACGATTCAGGGTTATTCGAACCATTAACGTCTAACGCGTCTCCAGGAACAACTATCGTTTGGAAGAATGTCGGGCAATCTTACGCGAACGTTACTAGTGGTCTCATGCCGGATACCTCATCTACAAGTGAGCAAATTCGCGAGGGGTCACCTGTTTTGGGTCTTGAATCTACCTTAAAGGTTGAAATTACGCATGCGGAGTCCAGGAACGTATCGGATCTCATGGAATTGAGACCGGTGTTTAATGACCCTGGCCATTATGTGGCTGACTTTATTCCAACTCATCCAGGGATTTACAAGTTTAGGTTTACTGGGTTTATCGAATCTACTGCTTTTGAAGAGTCTTTTGAATCAGGAACTGGCGGATTTGATTTAGTTCAGTCACCGTCCATTAATCAATTTCCCAATAAAGTTGCGTCTGGCAGAGAAATTGAAGGAGTCGTTCGAGGTTTGCAGTCAGATTATGCTAAGCAAGGTAAGACATATATAACTTTAGGCATAGCAGGGATTGTTTGCGGGATATTGGGATTGTTCACCGGATCAGTAAGCTTGTATATATTGATATCTAAAAGAGATAGATAAGTCCCGTACTCGGTGATGTTGATTCAATCGTACGTGTTACGAATGTGATATTTATTGATAACAGGGGCAAGGAACCTTGTAGTATTCATAAATACTCATATCTTTAGGCATATAGGGAGAAATGCATAACAGAACAATCTTAGGCTTATTATTGCTGGCTATTGTTGGTATGTTGAGCATCGAATTGATGATTGCTACACCAGTTTTTGGGCATGCTAATCATGAACGATCCATACCTGCCCCCAATGCGGAATTAGACACAGCACCATCAAAAGTAACTATCTGGTTCAGCGAAACAATAGAACCCAATTTCAGTGAAATAACTGTGCTAGATAATTTGGGTGTTAGCGTAGATCTTAACGATAGTTATGTTGACTCCAATGATCGTACTGTTATGTCTGTGTCTCTATCTGATCTCCAAGATGGTACATATACCGTGGTTTGGAAAAACCTTTCGACTGTTGATGGCCATATATTGCGTGGTGCTTACATTTTCGCGGTTGGGCAGCCCATAGCCAATCAAGCAGGAGTTGTAACTGATGAAGAACCTCTTATAATTTCTCCGTTTGACCCTATATTGAGGTGGTTTCTTCTATTAGGTGGACTACTCATGCTAGGAGTGGGGTTATTTCGACTTTTCATAGTCAGTCTGAGATCAAACGATCAATATCAGTCTTCGTACGTTCAGCACATTAGATCTCACTATGATTCTTCAGAAGTTTTACTATCTTTGGCTGGAGCAGTTATTTTTATTGTAGCCTCAGTGGCACAATTGCTAGCTCAGACCAGTATTCTCTATGAAGCGTCTGTTCTTCATGTCATTGGTACCCCAATGGTTCTCTTTGCTTTAGAAACACAGTGGGGTAATTTATGGCTGTGGAGAGTTGGGCTGGCTCTTGTATTTGTTTTAACCTTATATTTGCACAAAATAACAAGTAAGCAATCGCACGGAATACTAAGGCCAGTACTGCTAGTTGTTCTTGTATTTTGTGCTGCAGGTTCAATGCTACCCCTGAGCTTAACAAGTCACGGAGCCGCATTGAGGTCTCTGGTGATTCCTGCGGTTGTTACGGATTATATTCATTTGTTGGCTGCAAGCCTTTGGGTAGGAGGCTTGATCTGCTTAATGTTTATAGTTGTGTCGATTGTTAAATTCGGGGATCAGGCTGAATCTAGGAAATATCTAGCCAAGCTAGTCTCTCGTTTTTCTTTGGTTGCGATATGCAGTGTATTGATTTTGATAATAACTGGTTTGTTCAGTGCCTGGGCACAGATCACAGTTGTAAACGCGTTAATGACTCCTTATGGGTTTGCTTTACTCATTAAATTGGCATTGTTCGCTGTCCTTCTAATATTAGGGTCTATACATCTAATATGGCTTAGGAAACGGATTGACTCAGTTAGACCAGTTACTAGATTGATTAAAAATATTCTGGTATTAGAGGTTTCAGTGGCGACGATATTACTTTTATGTGTCGGTTTTATGACGAGCTTAGAACCTGCACGGCAAACTGCGTCCAAATTAGGCTTGGCCAATAATTCTAATTTCACCATGAATGACCTTGTCGACGGATCGGAAATTGAGTTTGCTGTAAACCCTGCAGTCACTGGTATAAACGATTTTGTAATCAAAATAACTGATGATAAGTCTGGGGGCATTGGACCTGAAGCTACTGTCGACGTAAGTCTTGTATACGCAAATATGGACTTAGGTGCTGAGACGTTATCGGCCTCATTCGATAAACGAGGTGTTTATCGATTAGAAAACCAGTTGTTGGGTTTGTCAGGTGAATGGCAGGCTAATATCGTGGTACGTCAGCCTGGTGCATTTGATGTGAGAACGGCTTTTAGATTTGACATACAACCTGGTGATGAGAACAGAAATGCCATGATTGAGCCGAATGCCGAAAATGGGCGTTTATTTTGGGGAATAGAGATATGTCTTATAGGTTTTATTCTAGTTGTTTTAGCTCTACCTTTAGGAGGCTGGGGGACACGTAAAGGTGTGTTGTCGATGGCAATAGGTTCAATTTTGTTCTGCTGTGGGATGTTTATACTTGTGACTTCAAATGCTCTGTCTGGTGCTAGTGAAGAAGTGTTGATCAATCCTATCTTACCAACTTCTGATTCTGTGGAATCAGGATTTATGCTGTACCAGTCAAATTGCGCAGCATGCCACGGAGACTCCGGAACTGGAAGCGGGCCTCTGACTACAGAACTTAAAGTCCCTGCTGCCAATTTAATAGAGCATGTGCCGCTGCATTCTGATGCGGACTTATATGATTATATATCCGAGGGCATAAATGGTACTGAAATGCCTAGCTTTGGAGAAGTTCTTTCTAGTAAAGACATATGGAATGTTATTAACTATATTAAGACTTTCAAAGAGACAGAGTAGAATGATCACAAATAAAGACCATCCAATTTTTCAAAGAGGTCATGTGTAGATGAGATCTACAATGTTGATTGCAGTAATACTAGCGTTAGGCGTTACCATTTTTACTCCTGAATCGCTCTTAGCGCATGGCCTGGGTGCGCGCTACGCAGTTCCTATACCGCTTAGCTTTTTTATTTTTGGTGGAGCGGTAACTATCATGGTGTCGTTTTTGATGGTGGGCATGCTGCTGAAGGGAGTAGTTGAATCTCTCAGCTATCCTAGGTTGTCTCTCATTAGTAATAACCGGACTTGGTTAACAATCATTCGACCTATTACATGGGTCATACATGTCGGAGCCGTGTTGGTTTTCTTATTATTGCTCAGTTCTAGCCTGCTGGGCACGACTAGAGGAGTAGAGAATTTCGCGCCTACATTTGTGTGGGTGATATGGTGGGTTGGCTTTGGATTCGTTGTTGCCCTTATCGGTAATGTCTGGGAATTAACCAATCCATGGAAGATTATTTTTGGGTGGTTTGAGAATATCTATAAGGTTACGAACCGAGGCGAAAGATTAGCCGCGATAAGTGATTATCCTAATAGATGGAGCCTATGGCCCGCCTTGATTATGTTCATTATATTTGCTTGGATAGAAACTTCCTTTATGGAAAGTTCTAACCCACGGGCTTTAGGATTCCTTGTTCTATTGTATTCAATATACACATTTATAGGAATGTTTATATTTGGTAAGTATATGTGGCTTAGGAACTGTGAAGTATTTTCAGTTGTTTTTGATCTTCTGAGTAGATTCTCAATCTTTGAAGTAAGTCAAAATCAAAAAGGTGTCTGCAAATCATGTGGCTCTGAAGAATGCAAAGAGTCACAATCGGAATGTGTAAATTGTTACGAATGTATGTATTTTTCTGATTCAAAGCATTTGAATATACGCCCACCTGCAGTTGGACTGAACATTAGTGGCACGGTTAGACCCAGTGTGCTTGCAATGATCATGATGTTATTAGCCTCTGTTACTTTCGATGGATTTAGTGCTACACCGGAATGGTCAGCTATCCAAGGCTTCTTTATCATATTATTGCCTAATTTGACTTCGCCTTTTATTAATGGAATAACTATCGCCAATACACTAGGTTTGATAATATCTTTTGCCGCGTTTTTGTCGGTATACAAGATAGTTTCAGTCTTTATAGCTAATGTAGTACTAGACCGGCCATACTCCCCTGATTATGTGATGAGGTCGTTTGTATTTACGTTAATTCCCATTGCGTTGGCGTATAATTACGCTCACTTTCTGGCGTACTTGCTTATTCAAGGTCAACAAATAATCCCGCTTGTTTCTGACCCGTTTGGGTTCGATTGGGATATATTCGGTACAGCTGATTACTTGATTAATATAAATGTTACTAATGCTCGCTTTATCTGGTTCTTCTCCGTGATAGCCATTGTTGTAGGACATGTGATAGCTGTCTATTTATCACATGTAAAGGCCTTGGCTATGTATAAAGATTCTAGTCAAGCCTTACGGAGCCAGATACCAATGTTGGTGTTGATGGTAATTTACACTGTCGTTAGTTTATGGATAATTTCGCGCCCAATCACAGAATGAGTCGTGCCGTTTTAATTGGCATGTGGTATAAAATCTAAAGTTGCTCCAGTGCGTTGGACCAGGAATCTGTAAGTTCTTGTAGGGACACCGATAAATTGTTCCCTAAGGTAATAAAGTCCCCGCCTGTAGTACCTATTTCGCTTAGAGGCACTCCGAGGGTATTCGCAGTTGCCAATAATTCCTTCTCATTCTCTGGGCTAATCGAAATTATAACTCTCGATTGCCGCTCTCCAAATAGAATAGTGTCCCATCTAGTAGAAGGAGCCGATAGAGTTGAATTTGCAATAAAGCCAATTTGGTTTTGCATTGCGGATTCGGAAATGGCTATCGCTAGTCCTCCATCAGAACAATCATGACAAGAGGACAGTAAACGATCTGATATAGCTTTACGGCAGAAACTCTGTAAAGCTTTCTCTAGACCGATATCTATTGTAGGACGACCCACAACCTTGTTGTGAATCAGATGAAGATATTCGCTCCCAGCTAAATCGGAAAGGCGCGGGCGAAGGCTATTTGAACCAACTAGAAACACTTTTTCGCCTTCTTGTATAAACCCACTTTTCATAGCATAGGTTGGGTCAGGCAGTAAACCTAACCCACCAATAATAGGTGTTGGATATATTGGCTGACCCTGCGATTCGTTATAAAGACTGACGTTGCCGCTTACAATGGGCACTCCCAAAGATCTGCATGCTTTCGCCATTCCCTTTATAGCCTGCTCTAGTTGGAAGTAGATATCCGGCCTCTCAGGGTCGCCGAAATTGAGACAATCAGTCAATGCCAATGGTTCTGCACCAGTGCATGACAAATTTCTGCAAGCTTCGGCGACCACTATTTGTCCCCCTCTAAATGGGTCTAGGTAACAATATCTACCATTTCCATCTATTGTTAATGCTATAGCATTGCCTGTGCCTTTAATTCTTATTACCGCTGCATCAGAGTCACCAGGTCCTACTACCGTGTTAGTTTGAACTTGATGATCGTATTGTCGGTAAACGCTTTGCCTACTACTGATGTTATGTGACGATATCAATTTGAACAGTACTTCTGTGGGATCTAAATTTTTCGGATTCGCGTCTGAAAGCGATATTTTTTGTCTTTTAATTTGATCTGAGGACTGCTCTCCTTTTAGTCGGTATTTAGGTGCATCGGATAATTCTTTAATGGGCAAGTTGGCAACCATTTCTTCAGAGTCGTATATATGGGCTCGGGGTTCATCAGTTACTGTGCCTATTATGCTGCTCTGGACATCCCATTTATCCATGATTGATTGAATATCTGGTACGTATTGATTCGGTATAGATAAAAGCATACGTTCTTGAGATTCAGACAGCATTACCTCGTAAGCTGACATTCCGGTTTCTCGTCGATGGACCTTAGATACATCTAGTATCAACCCGTTTCCGCTTTTAGATACTGATTCTATAGCAGCACTGGTAAGACCAGCGGCTCCTAGGTCTTGTATGCCAGCTACCTTGCCAGTCTCTAGAGCTTCTAAGCATGCTTCAATTAACACTTTTTCCAGGAAAGGATTACCTACTTGAACGGTGGGGCGAAGTTCCTGCTCTTCGTCAAAGGTGCGGGAAGCGAGGCCTGAGGCTCCGTGTATGCCATCTCTACCGGTTCCAGACCCTACTAACAGAAGTGTATTCCCAGGGGCTCCTGCGTCCGATGTTGCTATATTATTGATCGCCACAAGTCCTACGCACATTGCGTTCACCAATGGGTTTTGTGTGTAGGATTTATCAAAGTATATTTCTCCAGCGACGTCTGGGACTCCAATGCAATTCCCGTACCATGAGATACCGTTGACAACGCCATTGAACAGATGCTGGTTGTTTGGCTGATTTAGATCTCCAAATCGTAATGAATTAAGTAGAGCGATTGGCCTGGCTCCCATGGCCAATATGTCTCTGACGATTCCTCCGACACCGGTCGCGGCACCTTGTAGCGGTTCTACAGCCGACGGATGATTGTGGGATTCTACTTTGAAAACGATTGCCATTCCGTTGCCGATATCTATAGCTCCCGCGTTTTCAGCGCCTGTTTTTGATAATACTCGGGCTGATTTACTCGGCAGTAGCCCAAGTAGAGGCTTAGAATGTTTATAGCCGCAGTGCTCGCTCCAAAGAGCACCGAACAGGCCTAGTTCTACTCCATTCGGGTCCCTGTCTATTTTGTCTATTATGAGTTCGTATTCTGACCTGCTTAAGGCTATTTCATCTAGTATGTCTTGGCTGATAGACATCGGGCATTGCTCCAATTCGTGATATTAATGTAGTTATATGCTTCCCAAGATAACTAGAATTACTCCTAAAACCGTCAAGGATGTTCCAGCTAGCAGCCATTTTGTTACCTTTTCTAGTTTGTTCAGGAATAGATGTGCTAAGAAAAGAGTGATAAGAGGGTTAGTAGACGCGATAGGAGTCACTGTTACCACATTAGACATGGATAAAGCCGTAAATAAACTTATAACTCCGGTTGCTGACGCAAGTCCGCACAGCACAATGAAAAAGATTCCCGATCTTGCTGAGCGTATAGCCTGACCAGCTTGTCTAGCTCCTAGCGGGGCCAACAATATCATACCGAAGAACATAGCGGCGGCGGCTACCAATAGAGGAGAGCCATAAGCGTCGCTAAGTGATTTGGCTACTAAGGTAGACCCACCGTATGAAGCAGCTGCACCTAGGCCTGTGGCGTAGCCTATCAGCGACCTTTTGTCTAAATGCCAACTTACAGAAACCATGTGTCCCGCACTGGTTAGAACCACTCCTATCACGACTGCCGCCGTACCTAGGGCTACCATCGGGTGAAGATATTCTCCCAATATTATGACTGCGAATATTGAGGCGAACATAGTGGCTGAACCTACAAATGGACTAGATCGTGCAGCCCCAATCATGTTGATGGAGATGTGATTTTGGGTGCGTCCACCTATGAAATTTAGGGCACCAAGTCCTAAAAAAGCAGCCAATGCGATTAGTGGGAGCTTTTTTATATCATCAAGAGCAAATATCGCTGCAAGTATCGCAGCTGGTATGAAACTTACTACTACAGATATGAATGCAGATGTCAGAGGATGTATCCCGCGCATACCAATCCGAGCGAATATTGCTGAACTACCGAATCCGATAGCTGCTAGGAACGCTAATGCAATGGGTAGCATTTAATCTTCACCTGGATTTGTGAAAATTTATTATAGATTGAAATATTAAATTTCCATCAGTGCTACCTAGTAAATTTTCACAACTTCGTTCTGGATGAGGCATCATGCCTAGTACATTTCCCTGTGTGTTAGTAATACCGGCTATATTATTCGATGAACCATTTGGGTTGGCATCGTCAGTGGGATTGCCGTCTTGATCACAATATCGAAATAACACTCTACCAGTGCTTTCTAGGTCGTTAAGGGTTTGATCATCTGCGTAGTAATTGCCTTCACCGTGTGATACGGGTATTTTCAAGATCTGGTTGGGTAGGCAATCGTTGGTGAAAATGGTGTCTGAATGCTCGGTCATTAGGTTTGTCCATTGGCATCTATATTCAAGGTGCCGATTTCTTCTCAGGACGCCTGGTAATAGGCCAGATTCACATAGAATTTGAAAACCGTTACATATTCCTATAACTGATTTACCATCTTCGACAAATCTGTAGATGGATTGCATTATAGGTGAGAATCTAGCTATGGCTCCTGCCCGTAGATAGTCTCCGTAGGAAAATCCCCCTGGGATAATAATACATTCATATTTGCTAAGATCGGTTTCCTTATGCCATATGTAGTCGGCTTCGTGTCTTAATATATTAGTTACTACGTAATGGCAATCAGAATCGCTCCATGTGCCAGGAAACACAACAATACCGAATCGCATGCATTCTTCTCTATAGTGCTTTGAATCAGAGTAGGTCTAACAATTCGGTGACAATGGTATTTACTTGAGTGCCATCGGCCTTACCCTTTATTTGAGGCATTAGCCGTCCCATTATTTTTCCTTTGTCACTCGATGTAGTTGCTCCTACTTCTTCAATAACCTTTTTTATTAAATTCGTTAGTTCGTCTTGGGATAATTGTTCTGGCAAGTATTCTTGTAATATTTCAAGTGCAATAGATTCACGTTCCGCCAAGTCAGAACGGTTTCCCTGTTCAAACATTGTTAAGCTTTCTCTGCGCTCTTTGACTTGTTTGGCGACTACATCAAGCAAACCAGCCTCATCGAGTTCTTTCAGCTGGTTTTTCTCAACTAGTTGTATTTGGCTCTTCAGAAATCTTAAAGTTTCTAATCTAGATTGATTACGACTGCGCATTGAATCTTTGATATCTGATTCCAGTTGTTCGCGTAAGGCCATGGCAACACCGTAACTATTGGATTACTATCTAGTATATGTCACCCTGTTACTTGAAGTATATACTTCAGTGTATTTGAGAGTTAGATTTGAAGGGTAGTTATGCGCTAGTATGCAACTTGGAAGAGCCAGCAGAATTCACGGTGGGTAAGCTTGGCGTAAAATCTTTTGATGCTGGTTATTACATATATTTTGGTAGTGCTTTGAACGGGCTTGAAAACAGGGTTAGTAGACATCTGCGGTCTGATAAAAAACTCCACTGGCATATAGATTATCTTCTTGAGAGAGCAATAGTGAAACAGGTATGGGGTTATCATTCGTCTAGACACGTAGAATGTGAGTGGACTAATACTGCTATATCAGTGTTTAATTGTGATATGCCCGTATTGAAGTTTGGATCATCAGACTGTATATTTTGCGCATCTCATTTAGTAAGAGTTTCTAGCATGTCTGTGATAACCGATATAAGAGAATATTTGGAAAAACATATAATCCGTCGTAAATTTGACTATGTAAAGAATGTATAACACGCTATTGTAATGGCGAAGTGAGCTTATGCCAGAAAAATATGAGAAAGAAATCGAAGATATATTAGCTAATTATGGTGAATCTGAAAGTCCTGTTGAAGGTCAATATCCACAGCAACAAGCGGGTCATGTACAGGAATCCGGATTTAGCAATAGTTCAAAGCGCCGTAAATTTTCTTTTGCATTAACCCCCGCGAAAATTATGATAGTGGGAGCAGCGGTGCTGTTGCTAGCGTGGATACGGTTCCCGTTATTGATTTGGCCAGCACTTGGAATATTCCTCATGGCATATCTCCTGATATATCGTAAACCTGGCAGTGGTTCCACTGGTTATGAAAAGAAATGGCGCGGGAAAGTAATCGAGGAACGTAAGTCGGCATGGGAAAAAGTTAAAGCCTGGCTTCGTAGCTAGGGAACGTAAGTAATGGTGGTATATTGACTACTAATCGGCCAAGTACTCTGCTATGGCAATGATCATACTTCCCATGTGAGGGTGCTCTGGTTCAACGTCTACTGAGATTCCAAGATCGTTTAATCTCTTTGTGCATACCGGCCCGACGGAAGCAACGACGATTTGTCCCGATAAATCAGATATCAATGAATCCTTGCTTTGGTGCTTCTCAGCTATATTCAGTAGATTTGGTACTTGTGGTTGGCTGGTAAACGCTAAAACGTCTATTTGTCCATTAGCTATGTCGTTGATCATGTTTACGACGGGAGTCTGATCCTCTGGTAATCCCCATGAATACAATGATACCTCTTGGACACTAGCTCCTCTGTTGGATAGTTCTTGAGACAATATGCTGTTCGCAGCGCCATATTGTTGTATCGCTATCCTTTTTCCTGTCAGAGGAGTATCTGGAAGTGCTGCTATGAGGTCTTTTGTAGTGTATGGCTCAGGTGGCATGATATCTATGTGAATCTTATTCTTTCTTAGAACACTTGCCGGTTTTGGGCTTCTCGCTATTATTGTCGTTTTATCGAGTGCGGTGAGAAACTCATTTTCAAGCCCCATTGAATTGGAAGTTTCTATAAGGGCAGCCGTTCCTACTCCGGTTTGTAGAACTATAGCATCAAGTGTGCCTGAGCACATGTCGTGAACTATCTGGTGGACCGTCGGGTCATCCTTTGAGTATATCTCTTGTAATACTGGTGCCGAATACGGAGTGCCTCCGTGCCGAGTGATTAGAGAACCCATCTGGCTAGACATACGGGATTCTACGAATGCGATTACTTTGTTTTCTAACGATGGAGGCACTTTATCTGCTCTAGACCGCGCATTCACCTTCGCCACGCTCAAGTACGTACAAATCAGTTCTTTCCCAGTCCACATACATGTCTGAACCAGGTTGAGTGTTTTCTCCAGCCTCTTGAGCTTTAGCGGCGATAGTGGTTACTTCTTCAAGCCCTACTCTGTTAAGGAATTGGTTAAATAATTCATTCTCATTCTGTCGGTTGTCTTTGTAATATGTGACGATGCTTTTAACAACAGAAGGTACGAGCTTGGAAGGCACTTTAACTTTTGGAATACGGGTGCCTATCTGGGAATCTTCTACGCGATTATCTCCGTAGTTACCTCCCAAGAATAGTTCGAAAGCGGGTATTTGGTTGCCATCTGGTCCTTTCATAGCTCCGCCGTGGAATCCTATATTAGCGATGTGGTGCAGGCCACATCCATTTGGACAACCACTCATCTTGATTCGTATCTTTTTTACACCATCGTCTTCCAGCAACTCATCCCATGTGCCGAGCTCTGATCTGATGGCTTGCGCTAGACCCATTGACGATGTAATACCTAGCTTGCAACTGTCCGTTCCTGGGCAGGAGACAACGTTAGTTATCTCGTTAGCCCCACCCTCAGAGAGATCAATATCTTTTAAGGCCTGCCATACAGTTGTCAGGCAATTATCGGGTACCCATCTTAAAACTAGATTCTGTTCCTGGGTGGCATGTGCTTTGCCACCAGTGTAGGTGCGCATTATATTAGCAAGTCCTCTAAATTGCTCGGGGCTTATATTACCGCGTACTGGTTTAACATGGACAAGATTGTATCCAGCTTGTTTCTGTGCTTCAACGTTACTAGCAAGCCAGTATTTGTACTCTCCGTCTTCAGTGTGTCCGTTTGTGGAAGTGTTAGGTACAGTAGGCGGAGTCTCTAATTGAACGTCTTCGGCTTCCATAAGAGGAACTGCGTCTATTGGACCTATTTGGTCTAATTCTGTATCTACTAGCTGTCTGAATTCGTCTAGGCCGATGCGGTCAATTAAGACTTTTAATCTGGCCATCATACGATTTTTTCTGAGCATGTCTGAGTTGTTGAACACTGTCCAAATTGCTAGGCCGACCCGTAGATAATCCTCTTCGGCGACGAATTCATATAATGGCTT
>JAPNTN010000063.1:0-9222 GCA_027249445.1 Dehalococcoidia bacterium
GGGTATCTGCCCTCTCTGAGGGAATATATTCGGCGTTGGCAAATTACAAAAGATAGACTTTCAAGTGCCAGCAAAGAAGTGCTAGTAATGCATCCTGGTCCAATGAATGAAGGAATAGAGATAAGTACTGAGGTAGCTCACGGCGGCAGATCGTTGATTGAAGAACAGGTAACTAATGGAGTAGCACTCAGAATGGCTTTGTTGTATCAAGTAAGTGCAGGTGGCTACCAGATAGAAGAGGAGCATCCGTAATGGTCAGTAAACCAGGAATTTTGATAACTAATGGTCGCATTATTGATCCGTCTTCGGGATATGATCGTAACGGAGACTTGCTTATAAATAATGGAACGATAGTTGCTAGAGAAGCTCATATAGAGAAAGAGTCCTTATCTGATGTAATCATTGTTGACGCTGGCGGGCTAATAGTTTGTCCTGGTTTTATTGATTTACATTGCCATCTAAGGGAACCAGGGTTTGAATATAAGGAGACTATATCAACTGGGACCAGAGCGGCTGCTAGAGGAGGGTTTACTACTTTATGCAGTATGCCTAATACGGAACCCGCTATTGATAATGTAGCAGTGGTCGATTATATCCGTGCCAAAACTGTTGAGGATGGCGTAGTTCGCGTTTGGCCAATCGGATGTGTTACTAAAGGTCGCAAAGGTTACGAGTTGTCGGAAATGGAAGAGCTAGCTATTGCTGGCGTGGTAGCCTTCAGCGATGATGGGGATCCTGTCTGGGATTCTAATATTATGAGACTAGCTCTGGCGTACAGTAAAGACTTGGGTCTACCGATTAGTAATCATTGCCAGGATCATACTTTATCCAAAGGCGGGGTTATGTGTGAAGGTCCAGTGTCGACTCGGTTAGGACTCCCGGGTATACCGGCCGCAGCTGAGGAAGCGATGGTCGCTAGAGATATAGCTCTAGCTGAATTAACTGGGGGTAAGTTGCACGTTGCACATTTGAGTACTGCTGGATCTGTAGCATTGGTCAGGGAAGCAAAAAATAGAGGCTTGAGTATAACAGCAGAGGTTTGTCCCCACCATTTATTATTGACTGACGAGAGGGTTTTGACCTCGTCTGATGATATGAATGGTATATCCCCTAATGATAGTTACGACACTTCTACGAAGGTATATCCCCCGTTACGTACATCGAATGATGTGCGAGCTTTGATAGACGGGCTTAACGAAGGTGTTATAGATTGTATAGCTACTGATCACGCTCCCCATGACATTGCGAGTAAACAGGTTACTTATGAAGAAGCGTCTTTTGGTATCAGTGTATTAGAAACTGCGGTGGGGTCCCTGTGTCAGTTGGTTCATTCTGGTCAGTTGAGTTTATCTACTCTAATAGATAGATTGACAGTAGGTCCCGCGAAAGTGCTCGGAGCTCAATGCGACGCTTATAAAAGTTTAGAACCTAATACAGCTGCAGATTTAGTATTAATAGACCCTGACAAGGAGTGGACGGTCGATTCCGAATTGTTTGTCTCCAAAGGCCGGAATACCCCCCTAAATGGGGCGACATTACGAGGGCTAGTACAAATGACCATTGTAGATGGAGGGATTGTGTACCAAGGTCCAGATGTAGGCGGAAAGGAGTAGGAGTGTGGCTGTAACATATTTGGTGTTGGCTGATGGATCAGTTCATACGGGAGAAGCATTTGGTGCTGTAAGCGATGCTCATGGCGAAGTGGTATTTAATACAAGTATGACGGGTTATCAAGAAGTATTAACGGACCCATCATATGCTGGGCAACTAGTAACTTTGACCTATCCTCTTATAGGTAATTATGGTATTAACCTTGATGATGTAGAATCCAGAACTATACAAGTATCAGGGTTGGTTGTTAGAGAGTGCTGTGATGAACCTAGTCACGGGTCAAGTAGAACTACACTGCATGAGTATTTATCAGAGTACGGTATACCAGGGATAGCAGGTGTGGATACTCGTGCTATCACTAAACGATTGAGAAACCAAGGTGTGATGTCAGGAATTATTTCGACAGATGATCCGAGTAAGTCTTTAAAAAGATTAGCTACACTCCCTAATTATGATGATTTGGATTTAGTTAGCACTGTAACAACTTCGGAGCACTATACATGGGAGCCGGGGACTAAAACCGGGATAAACTCGTCGTATCGTATCTTGGTGAATGATGTAGGGCTGAAATACAATGTGCTTCGCCTCTTGGAACAGCGTGGTTGCGAAGTAATAGCAATACCAGCGAACACATCGGCAGAAGATATGTTGGCTCTTGAGCCTTCTGGTATTCTATTTTCGCCTGGCCCGGGAGATCCGCGGCACCTTGATTATATTGTTGAAAATGTCAAGAAAGTCTTGGGAAAGGTGCCAGTAATGGGAATATGCCTTGGCCATCAGTTGATAGCCAGAGCACTGGGAGCTAATACGTACAAGTTAAAATTTGGCCATAGAGGTGGTAACCATCCGGTCAAAGATATGGAGACGGGACGAATCTATATTACTGCGCAAAACCATGGGTATGCAGTAGATGGAGATTCGTTGCCTTCAGGTTTGGATGTGTCTCACGTGAATTTGAACGACGGGACAGTTGAAGGGCTAATCCATCGGGAAATACCATTGTTCACGATTCAGTATCATTCAGAAGCTGCTCCAGGTCCAAAGGATAATGAGTATCTCTTTGATAAGTTTATTGATTTGATTAATGAGAGGTGATGATTCGGATAAATAATATTTAAACTCAGCCAAATAGGTTGATAACCAGCACCAATCTTCTTCTAGTTATTATTAATTTCTTTTTGCAATATTTGGAGGTTTTGTGTCTTCTTTTAGTATGGTTTTATTAGAGGAGGGGGTTGAGGTGGAGCTTCCGACGAGTTTGTCGGACGCGTTGGGTTTGTTGGACCAAGTGGTGCCAACATTTAGTTGTAATAATTATGGATATCAGATAGGTACAATAAATAGGGCTCAGTTGGGTAGTAATTGGGGTTTGTCAGTAGCCTTGATAGATAAAACTAATAATCAGACTGTTGATGAACCAGTGGGATGTGTTGAACTGGAGAAAGTGGACGAATGTCGTGTAAATTTTAAAGTCCCCCCCAGATCGCAACAAGAGTTCCCTGGGATGAGTAAATTTGATTGGGATGGAAAGCTTTACGGTTCGTTCATCTATCAGATGCTTAATACACTTTATGATAGGCAACTAATAGATCTACCAGGTAGGCTTCCTCAAGTTTAGATAAAGTTTGGTATATTAGGGGTATTACGGCGGAAGGAGCCAGTAGCAGTGGTTGAAGGGTTAGATAGACTCCAGAAAGTGTTGGTTATAGGTTCAGGTCCTATTGTTATAGGGCAAGCGGCGGAATTTGATTATGCAGGAACTCAGGCGTGTAAATCCCTTCGGGAAGAAGGAATAACAACCGTACTGATCAACTCTAACCCGGCGACTATAATGACCGATAGTGATATCGCCGATAAGGTGTATATTGAGCCACTCACAGTGGAGGTTATCGATAGGATAATCGACAAGGAGCGGCCGGATGGTATATTGCCAACTCTTGGTGGACAGACGGCTTTAAATTTGGCGGTAGCACTGTCTGACGAAGGTGTGTTAGACAAATACGGGGTAAAGTTACTGGGCACCCCGCTAGATACAATACGAAAGTCTGAAGATCGAGATTTCTTTCGTAGTTTTCTACATGAAATTGGTGAGCCTGAACCGCCAAATATTACCGTTTCTACTGCGGAAGACGCGCGTCAATTTGCCACAGAAACCGGATTGCCTCTAGTGATTCGTCCTGCTTATACACTTGGAGGTACGGGTGGTGGAATAGCAGAGACTTGGGATCAATTTGAAGCGATTGTTGAATCTGGGCTGGCCTCTAGTCCTATTTCTCAAATTTTATTGGAACGATCCCTTGTTGGATGGAAAGAGATTGAATATGAAGTAATCAGGGACGGAGCGGATAATTGTATTACTATTTGTAATATGGAAAATCTGGATCCAATGGGAGCACATACAGGAGACAGTATTGTTGTGGCTCCTAGTCAGACCTTGACTGACAAAGAATATCAGATGTTACGTAGTGCGAGTCTTAAGATAATTAGAGGTTTGGGAATTGAGGGTGGTTGTAATATTCAAATGGCGCTTAGGCCCCACCCTGATGTTGAGAAGGTAATTGCTTCCGATTGGGATGCTGACTCTCCGTATTACATAATTGAAGTGAATCCCCGTGTGAGCAGAAGTTCCGCGTTAGCAAGTAAAGCTACCGGTTATCCCATTGCGCGTGTCTCAGCTAAGATTGCTATAGGTAAACGATTGGATGAAATCCCTAATGCAGTTACAAGTACTACTGGAGCGGCATTTGAGCCTGCTCTTGATTACTGTGTCGTCAAAATTCCCAGGTGGCCATTTGATAAATTTCCCAACGGTGATCGGCATGTTACTACTCAAATGAAAGCTACCGGCGAAGTAATGGCTGTGGATAGGTCGTTTGAAGCAGCATTGCAAAAAGCAGTCCGCTCTTTAGAGATAGATAATAGAACCTTACTTTGGGAAGATTCGGCATGGTTGCAAGAACAAAGTAGTGAATTAGATTTGGATGCACTTCCCTTATATCCAAATGATTTACGGCTGTGGGCGATAATGGCCGCTTTACGTCGTGATTGTACATCTCAGTATATTCAAGAGAGGGCCTATATTGATCCATGGTTCATAAGTGCGCTTGAACGTATAGTAAACATGGAACGACGGCTTCTATCAGAGAAATTAGATGGCACATTGCTACTACAGGCGAAAAAGCTAGGTTTTTCTGATAGGCAAATAGCTACTTTAGCCGACATGCTTCCCGAACAGGCTCGCCAACTGCGCATTGGATTGGGTATTCGACCTGTGTATAAAATGGTGGACACCTGCGCTGCTGAGTTCGAAGCAGTCACCCCATATTATTACAGTAGTTATGACAATGAGAATGAAGCACCATGTTTAATGGCTGAGAAAGCTATAGTCATTGGTAGTGGTCCAATTAGAATAGGCCAGGGTATTGAATTTGATTATTGTAGTGTCCATGCGGCAATTGCTTTGTCAGAATCTGGCATAAATAGTGTTATGATCAACTCTAATCCAGAGACTGTCTCTACTGACTTTGATACCAGCAACAGGTTGTATTTCGAACCGCTAGATGAGGAGGCTGTTAGAGACATAATTGATAATGAGACCATCGAGGGTACGGCACCTGCCTCAGTAGTGCAATTTGGCGGTCAGACCGCAATAAATCTCTCCCAGTTATTAGATCAAGTGGGTTTGCCTATACTAGGATCCAGTGCGGAAACAATAGATATTGCTTCTGACCGTCACAAATTTGAAGCATTTATGGCTAGGTTAGGTATACCGCAGCCGCCAGGGGCTGCCGTTGCGTCAGTCGAAGAGGCTTTAAATATTGCTCAGACTATTGGGTATCCAATAGTTGTTAGGCCAAGCTATGTGCTAGGCGGAAGGGCGATGGAGATCGTACAAAATGCCACGGAATTGATCAGATATCTGACGGTCGCTACACAAGTTACACCTGATCAAAGGGTATTAGTAGATCATTACGTTGAGGGTAAAGAGTGTGAAGTTGATGCGATATGTGACGGGGAACAAGTTCTTATACCAGGGATAATGGAGCATATTGAAAGGGCCGGTGTTCATAGCGGGGATTCAATGGCAATATATCCTGGATTGAATCTTACTGACGAAGAAGTGGACACCATCGTTGATTACACTACTCGCATTGGATTGGAACTAGGAGTGGTCGGGTTAATGAATATTCAGTTCGTTATCAGCGGTGGGGGTGCTTACCGAAGTCCCAATGTTGAATCATCCACTGTGAGTTCGTCGTCGATATACATCATTGAAGTTAATCCACGAGGGAGCAGGACAATACCATTTATATCCAAAGTAACTGGCCTACCAGTTGCTAAAGTAGCCACCCGAGTTATGCTCGGTGAAAAGTTGGCGGACTTGGGTTACAACGGGGGCCTCTGGCCTAAGCAGGATTTAGTTGGTATAAAGGCTCCGGTTTTCTCTATGGCGAAGCTCGTGGGAGTAGATTGGTTCTTAGGCCCTGAGATGAAGTCTACAGGCGAAGTTATGGGAGTAGACGTAGATTTTCCTAAGGCATTATCAAAGGCTTTATTGGCTGCGAATTTAAGTCTAGCCAAAGGTTCGGGTGTATTGTTGAGCATTGCAGATACTGATAAGGCGGAAGCTACTACAATGATTAGGTCACTGGTGGATGCCGAATGCAACCTATATGCAACCGAGGGCACTGCGGCTATGATAACCGCTATGGGTTTTCCAGTCACTATGACCACAAAGAAGTTGAATGAGGGACATCCAAATGTTATTGATGTCATTGAAGATGGGAGCGTAAAAGCGGTTGTAAACACAGTTACTGGGTCCGCTAATGTTCTTCGAGATGGCTTTGATATTCGGCGAGTAGCTGTAGAAAAGCGTATTCCTTGTTTTACTTCGCTCGACACTGCTAGAGCGGCCGTAGAGAGTCTTTTAGCGGATGAGGCTAGCTACAACGTCCAGCCTACAGTAGAGTATCTGTCATTCAAATGATCTACCAGTCCATCTCAGTTCCAACGCCTAGCCGTTTGGCGGTGTCATATGCTAATTTGGCTGCTGCAACGTCTGCTACACCAGTGCCCATCAATTTGGTATATATTATCTGATCTTTGTTGTCGCGCCCTGATTGTTTTCCGGATACGACATATCTTAATTCGACCAATTGACTCCACTGGATAATTCCTTGATCAACGGCATTCGATAAATCTCCAGACTCAGTAGGGGCCTGATCAATGGAATCAACGACTATTTTCTCCGATCGAGTTAGGGTTAGGCTATCTACTTCCTTCGCCCTCCATGTAGTAGGACCTGCTGCTATAAGGGTAGAGCCATCGGCGAGCCACTCCCCGTTTATTACGGGCTCCATGGTTGCAGCTATACATATTATGATGTCAGAATTTCTGACAGTTTCTTCCGCTGATGCTCCTGCTGTTACAGGCACTTGTAGTGCATCACTCATGTTTTCAGCGAATAGCTTCCTGCTAGATTCCGTCCGGCTGAAAGCTTTTATGTTAGTAATGTTTCGGACTTTAGAAACTGCTTCTAATTGGGTTGCTGCTTGGTATCCAGTACCAATGATTCCAACTGTTACATCGGGATTGTGAGTCAAATATTTTGCGGCCACCGCGGTTGTTGCGCCAGTTCGTAGTTGCCCTAGCCGATTGGCTTGGGTATAGCATAAAAGTTTCCCTGTTTCGGCATCATAGAGGCTTACCTGAAAAGAATACTGTCCTTTTACAACAGTGTATGTCTTCACTCCTAGAACGCCCTCGTAAAATAAGCCGCCGCCCATAACTGCCAGCATTCCGCCACTGGATATGATCTTTCTTCTTGGCAGATTAGAGGCTTCCCCGTTTCCATAATACGATTGCATAGACTCAATCTTTTCAATCATCTGATCCATGGATAATGTTTCGGACACTTCGACATCACGTAGGAATATAGCCATGTATTAGAGTCTCCTATACGGGTGGTTTGGAACAACACTGTAACTGACAGTGTACCTGCGTGAGTGCGTGGTAGCAATGACGTACGGTGTTAGCCAAGTAACGTGTCTGGGTCGCAATTGCACTGGTCAGTCTGTCAGTTAGTCTCCGCCGGTTGGCTGAGGTTTGGGGTCAGCATCTTTACGTTTCTGCATGCTCTCTGGCATTTTTTGGAATGCTGCCACTATACTTCCTGATACCATTATCCATACAACTGCTATAGCTGCATATCTGAATCCTTCTCTGTAAACTGCCTGAAGATCACTAGGACTCAAGAACTCTATCGTAGCAGGAATGGCCAAGCTGACAACAGCTGCGCTAATGGTTGCCCCTACGGTGTGTCCCATTTGTCTAGTGGTTTCTAGCATTCCTGAAGCGAAGGCGGTACTCTCTGGTAGAGTGTTCATTACTAAGGCATTGTTTGCGGTGTTGAAAAGGTTAGATCCTATGTACGCTGGTAGCAAAAGTATCGGAATCCCCCATACTGGCACTACACCAGCGAAGAATCCTACTAGCACAAACCCCAAAGCTATTCCCATAAGTGCAGATGGTCGAAGCCACCTGGGGTTGTATTTGTCGTAGATCCAACCAGCTAAGGCAGGTAGGAATAATCCCATTAACTGGTTCGGCATTATAACTAGAGCAACTACGATTGGTGAATAACCTAGTCCGTTCTCTATAACGATTGGTATGAGCGTTGTAACCGCGAGCATGGACAGATGAAATGTGGTGTTGCTGTAAAGCGCCATGGAGAAGGCTTTCTGTTTGAAGTACTCGAACTGCACGAATGGTTCGCCGGTTCTGCCCTGTACTACTATAAATAGCCCAAGCAGGGCAAAGAATAATAGATGCATTGGAACGTGGTAGGCCAAAGCTTCGTTTGAAGTGAAGGTTTCTGCTCCTTCGTGAATATGCATTCCTGAGAGTATTAGAGCCCCAAGCGTTGCAACCATAAGCACAGCTGCCACGTAATTAATGTTAATTGCTTTCACTGTGTCTTTGAATTGCTCTGCTTGGTATTTCAAAAGAGGGTAACTGTTCTTCATGGCCAGCAGGCCTATAGGAAGACTTGTTAGAAATACCAGTCTCCAGCTGAAGTATTGCAAGAAAATTCCAAATAATGCCAAACCTATCAGAGTCCCCAGCCGAGCAGACACTACCATGACGGAAAAAGCTCTTCCTCTTTCGTTAGTATCAAATACCTGGGCTAGAATAGCATTAGCGTTACCTGTGATCAGAGCGCCACCGAGTCCAACTACCCCACTCCATAGAATCAAAGTTAGTAAACTATTAGAGAATGCGGATAGGACACTGGCTACGGTCATAAGGATCGCACCGATGAAGTATATTCTGGCGTAACCGTACCGTTCTCCTAGTCGGGCGGCTAAAAACACGGTGCTACCTAGCATTAGCAACCGAATAACCACCATCCAGGATGCTTGTGAAACTTCTACCTCGAAGTGCCTAGCAACAGAGGGTATTGTCATGGCAATGGGCATGCTGGACAGTTGGACGAGTAACTGGGTTGATGCCAGGGCTATCATGCTTTCTTTGCGTTGGCGATCTGTGCCAAGCTCTCGATAGTGGCCTATGACGTTTAATCTGCGAAGTGTCTCTTTAAGTATGTCCAAC
>JAPNTN010000064.1:0-3556 GCA_027249445.1 Dehalococcoidia bacterium
TTCACTCAGTTTCCCTACCGTTGGATGATGTGGTGCCACTACATTAGCGAATATTGCGGGTATAACTAACACAATCATTAGGATAGTTATAGGAATCAAAGGGTATCTCCGCAGTGCGGCAGAGATTCTACTAACTTGTTTAATCTCAGGTATAGCTACCCTGTCTCCTGTAAGAGCACTCATTCTTGAACCATCCATATATAGTTGATAATAATTGTCTTAATGCGTGTAGCGTATTCTGGGATCCAGGTACGCATACAGTATATCTACAACTAGATTGCAAACGATAAATATAAATGCAAAAAAGACCACTACAGATTGCACAACCTGAAAATCACGCGCCCTCACGGCATCAACAGCGAGCAATCCTACACCTGGCCAAGTGAACACCGTTTCTGTAACGACTGATCCCGTAAGAAATCCACCCAATATCAGCCCAAAATAAGTCAACGGTGCGATTAATGCATTTCTCAGACAGTGTTTCCAAATTACTTTAGTTTCGGACAACCCTTTTATACGGGCTAACTTCACAAATTCAGTATCTAAAACTTCCAACATTGATGACCGCGTCAATCGCATGACAGCTGCTACCTGAAAATATCCAAGGGCTATGGACGGCAATATCAGATGTCTCAATGTTCCATGCCCCGAGGTAGGGAGAAGGCCAAATTGGACAGAAAAAATCCACATCAGCATTAGACCAAGCCAAAATGAGGGTAGTGACTGACCCATAAGAGCAATTATCTTACCGGCAAAGTCAATTCCTGTATCTTTTTTCACTGCGACAATCACACCTATTGGAAGAGCTATGGCCGCACTGACTCCCAGAGACAAGAAAGCTAATTCCAGAGTAGCCGGAAATCTCTCCAATACGAGCGATAACGCATCCTCTCCTTGCCACTTTATCGATTGACCAAAATTGCCCCTTAATACATTCCCCAAATACGTTATATATTGCACGGGAAGTGGCTTATCCAACCCCCAAGCTGCTCTAACTTGCTCAAATTCTTCGTCTGTAGCCTCAATAGGCAACAACATCTCTATTGGATCCCCAGAGATACGCGCAAGGAAGAAAATGATCATGCTTATCGCTAGTAACGCTAGTATTGAATGAAAAACCCTGATTAATATAAACCTTTGCATATTAAATCTCTAACCTTATGTTAATAGGCTTTAACGGTATCAGGCGTTATTTAGAATATTCAGGCTCATTTGGGTGCAATAAGTTACGAATTACGGGCACTAGATGATCCCTTTCGCGTCATTACTATCGCCGTAGCGCCTTCTATTTAGTCTAAATAATATACGTATTGCAATATACTATAGTATTTCGTAGTATATGGTTCACCCATAGTACAACAGAAGTTAGCTTGTGTGAACTACGCTACATAGGTAAATTCAGCAAGCTCAATACAGTTTCTACGTTCAATCAATATATAAGGGGGTTCACTACTATGAGATCTTATATGTCCTTACCATGGGTTTTGGGTGTCTTAGCTATCCTGTCATTAGTGGCAGTAGCTTGCGGCACGTCAGCCCCATCCGAACCTGTAATAGTTGAAAAGGAAGTATTGAAAGAAGTGCCTGTCGAAGTATTGAAGGAAGTCGTTGTGACAGCCACTCCTAAACCAGTACAAGATTCTGAACAAGTTACCGCCAAAGTTGATCGCGTAATATACGCCTTTGGCGAGGTCATTGAAACTAATAGAAACTGGACGGTAGGAAGGCCATCTTACTACCAATTTGATCCATGGGCAGAAACGCTATTAGACCTCGAAGCAACAACGAACGCTCGAGTTCCCAGAATAGCTACCTCATGGGAATCAAATGCGGATGCTAGTTCTTGGACATTCCATCTTCAAGAAGGCATTCCATTTCATGACGACTACGGCGAGCTTACCACCGCCGACGTGGCAGCTTCACTAGCTCTCCACAGGTCCGATGAAGCCACTTCAAGTTTCAAACAATTTCTTAAAGAAATGAAACCTGGAGAAGAGGGTTTTGAAATTGTCGACGATCACACCATAACCTTTAACATGGAAGGGTCGACCACATTGTGGCCTGCAATGGCCTCTCGTGGATTCGGTGGCGGAGAGTTCCTCATACTAAGCAAGAAACAAATCGACGAAGGCCTAGAAAGCTTCGACGAAAAGCCTATTGGTACTGGCCCTTATGAATACGGAGGCAGGGATACCGGTGAAGGCATATGGTTTGAACTATCAGACGGAGATCACTGGAGAGGTGAAAGACCCGATTTTAAAGAAATCGAAATTAAATGGGTTAGAGAAGACGCTACTAGGTTGGCAATGCTACTAGTCGGAGAGTCCCACATGTCATCACTATCCCGCGAATTACAGTTCGAAGCAATGAAACGGGGTATGATAACCTTGGAGGCCCAGGTGCCTACCAACTACCTAACATTGTTCTTAGGTGGAATGTACTTCTCGACAGGCGATCCCGACTATGATCCTACAGTCCCGTGGGTTTCTCCTGAGAACGGCTTAAAAATCCGTCAAGCAATGAATAAAGCTGTAGACAGGGATGAGCTAATTGACTTCATCCTCAAGGGAGCCGGGACGACCATGTATAACACAGCGTTCCACCCGACTCTAGAAGGTTACAATCCGGAATGGGAAGAGAAATGGGATGATATGTATGGGTTCGATCCTGAAGCAGCGAAAGCCCTCATGGCAGAAGCTGGCTACAGCCCAGACAACCCAATGGAATTCACCATATGGAACTATGTATCATCCGACGAGCCTGAAACGGCTGTTATGGTTGAAGCACTAATCAACTACTGGCAACCAATCGGTATAGACTTGAAGATCGTCGATAGTGAATGGGGAACCGTACGCTCCGCCTACAGGGAAAAGAACGATATGATCAAGCAAGGAGGCTGGGGAAACGTTATAACCATGCGCTCAGTAGTAGACCGAGTCAGAGCGTGGGCATATCCCGATGGAGCTGGTCGTAACTACGAATCTGACGCAATCAATGAAGCATGGGCCGCAATAGCACAAACCGTCGACCCGGATGAGATCGACAAACAGGTCCAGAAAGTTGGGGATGACCGATTTGATAATTTTGCAGACATTCCATTTTTCTGGTTCGCACTCCAAGTAACAGCAAACCCAGAAGTAATTGAGTCTTGGACATTCCCTGGAACATCGGCTTCAAAGACAAGCCACTGGAATTTGCTCAAAGCAGCACAATAGAACCAAAACATTATGATAATAAAAAAGGCCTTCTATATAGAAGGCCTTTTTTATTATCACCTCATTTCAATATAAGACTAATACCGCTGCTGCTGAGATAAAGTCTGATAAGTTACAGGTGACACGGCTGTTAGTCCAGCATCTACAGGTATAGTTATTCCATTAACCCACCTGGCTTCATCACTAGCAAGGTACAACGCGGCATATCCGATATCCCATGAATCCCCCTCAGTACGTAATGGAGCCGCGTTTCTCCTCACTTGGCGTAGATCATCATCCATACGCGGAGCAACCATGGGAGAATACACCAACCCAGGTGCTATACAATTGACTCGAACTCC
>JAPNTN010000065.1:0-2975 GCA_027249445.1 Dehalococcoidia bacterium
TATTACCCGGAGCATTAACCATAAGGAGGGCAATAATTTCTGAATCTGTAGTAGAAGAAAAGGAGCAGTTCGACTGCTCCTTTAACTGATTTCTTAGCTGCACTGTGTTAATTATGTTGCCATTATGCGCGAGTGCTAACTTACCATGATATCCTTCCACCAACATCGGTTGAGCATTACACAATAAGCTACTCCCAGTAGTGGAATACCTGGTATGCCCAATTGCCATATCACCAACGAGAGGGTAAAAGTCTTGTTCCCGGAAAATCTGTGTAACCAGACCCATTTGGGAATGGATATTAATGCCGTCGCCGTCAGAGGTGGCTATACCTGCGCTCTCTTGACCGCGGTGCTGAAGAGCAAACAAACCAAAGAACGCCAGACGACTAGCCTCCTCGCCTGGCATATGAACCGCTACAACTCCACATTCCTCTTTGGGGTGGTCATACGAAGCATATTGGCTAGATTGGCTACTGTCGTTTCTCACGGCGCTATTCTAAATCGATTATTAGGTGTGGTCAACGCCATATATAGGGCCGTTAAACCTGATCTGTTCGTACTGATTAAATGTCTTTTGCAGTTATTCGATAATTAAGCGAGTTTAGTCTTCTGAACTCCCGGCCGCGGGCATTATTTGGACTTTCCTATCATCACCATAGCCTACACTTTCCGTTGAAACACTAGCATTATCGGCTAAGGACATGTGAATCACACGTCTATCTGCGGCTGACATTGGTTCTAAGACAATTGTTCGTCCAGTCTGAGTAACTCTGGAAGCTACCCTTATCGCCATGTCCTTTAGAGAACCTTCTCGCCTCTGTCTATATCTTTCGACATCTACCATTATTCGTGCTCCATCAGGAGTACTGTCGTCATGCCGATTACGAGCAATCATATTGACCATAAATTGTAAGGCTTGTAATGTCTGGCCTCTTCTTCCGATTAGCAGCCCTGCGTCTTCGCCCGTTATATCTATAATGGGACCGCCTACATCCTGGTCGTGTGCTGAGCGAATATTTATACCAACATTAATACCGGAGAGATCCAGTATCTCTTTCACTGTATTCATTGCAAAGGATGCCGTATCTCCACCTTCTGTAATCCTACGGACACGAACTCTAGCTAGTTCTGCTCCAATTCCAAGGAACCCGGCTTTGCCTCTACTTAGTATTTCTACCTCTACCTCGTTGCGGTCGGCGCCTAGCTCTTTCAGAGCCAGTTCTTCTGCCTCTTCTACGGTTCTGGCGGTTCGTATTACTGGTTCTTCCGTCATCGTCTATCTCCTCTGGAGTCTTATCTCTTTTCTGCTGAGTATTTGATTGAGATCGACTCGTTGCCGGCTCAGGTTTGGGAAACAATGGAAATAATGGTCCGAAGCCGGTTATAAAATACTGTATACCAATTCCTACAGCGTTGGATACTATCCAGTACAGTGGCAATCCACTAGGCCATCCCAGCGAGAACACCCCTAAAAAGATCGGCATCATCCAAAGCATCATATTTTGCGTAGACTGCTGCCTAGGATCAATAGATGGGGTCATGGTCATTTTTTGTTGAACCCAAGTAGAAGCAGCTACCAAGACAGGTAATACTATATTCGTTGGGTCAGGTTCTGCAAGGTTTAACCACAAGAATCTGTCATTTAGTGGTGCGGCCTGATGAATTGGAACGAAAGTAACCCATGCATAGAGTCGATCTGCAACACCCACAAGGTCATCTGGATTAGTTGGTAATACCTGAATAAGTACTCTAAATAACCCAATCAATATTGGCAGCTGGATAATAAGAGGGCCAACACAACCCAGAGGACTGACTCCAGCTTCTTTGTACATTTTCATGGTTTCCTGGGATATTCTGGACCGGTCTCCTACATACCGTTCTTGAATCTCTTTCATTTTCGGTTGCAGGGTAGTCATGGCTCTCATCTGCCGAATCTG
Organism: Dehalococcoidia bacterium; assembly: GCA_027249445.1. Classification (GTDB taxonomy): domain Bacteria; phylum Chloroflexota; class Dehalococcoidia; order Lucifugimonadales; family UBA3495; genus UBA3495. Next base: position 1,938 of record JAPNTN010000065.1, read on the forward strand.
CTTCAAAGTTAGAGGCAGCGTAATCAAACGGATCAATAGAGTAAACACAATAATGGCAATACCCATTTGATTGAAGAACAAGACATAGAACACCAGTAAGGTGTTCAACATAGGCCTTATAATACCCTCGTTCCAAAGAACTAAGAAAATTTCCAAGGATTCCTACCCCAACTTAAGATTTTAACCACACGGCTCTTTTTCTTTTGTGTCAAAACACCACAATTGGCTCTGAACCGACTTAATCTGTATGCGCAGAATCGTTCCTTCCTGACTACCAATGAATACTGACTCCCTTTGGTTTCCTCCAGAGGCTTGCACGCCAGTCGTGCTCAAATCACTCTCATCTAATGGAATTGTGTATAGGGGAGCCTTTATCTCATCATCTGGTAACGTTAGTGACGCTGTCACCGTATCGCCTGTGGCGGTCTCGAGCAGGGTTAATTTGCCGTCTATTGACGCTACGACAAGACCTCTAGGAACTAGAACCGGAGTAGAAACTATTGGAGAACCTAATTCATGAGACCACTGGGCGACACCATTGTTGTCAAGTGAATATACATTTCCATCCATTGAACCCACAAACACCGAACGATTATTTCCTATAGCTGATCCCCATATCCAATTCTTAGTTTCAAATTCCCACTGAATCTCTCCATATCTCGAATCCAGCGCATATACTTTTCTATCAAAGGAACCAACAATAACGAGATCATTCCATACAAATGGTTTCGCTACGATAACTCCATCAGTCGCCGTCCGCCACTTCTCTTTACCAGTGCTAATATCTAGAGCGTATATATTCTTGTCGTGAGAACCAAAATATACTATTCCGTTACTGATCTCAGGAGTTGTCCATATTTTACCGTCAGCTTTAAAACGCCACAGCTCTTCAGAACTGACAGCATCCAAGGCATACAAATAACCGTTTTCCGAACCAACAATTAATATCTGTCGCAACGTGTCTAATGCGGGCCCAGCTACCAGACTTTGCCCCTCATCCGGATCTACTAGTTCTCTTTTCCATCCTCTTCCATCTGA
>JAPNTN010000066.1:0-7823 GCA_027249445.1 Dehalococcoidia bacterium
CACACTAGTTAGGGATCATTCCATTGATATTAGTATCGTTGCTGTTCCTATCCAACGAACCCAGTCCGTCATTGATGAATTGTTAGAATATGGCATAAAAGCAATCCTACATTATGCTTGTATAACACTTCATGTCCCTAGTGAATTCAGAATATTGACCCAGTATTATCGTTACAATCTATGACGTATTATCTTCATACAAAAGCCCTGACCTAATTAGGTCAGGGCTCCAAAAGCATAGTTTATATACTGCCAGTTAATCCTCGGTTATATCCTCAGCCAGTATCATAACTTGATTAGACAATACCTCTAAGAATCCTCCAGTGACGGTCCAACGCTGATCCAATCCATTCTTTGTAACCCTTATAGTGCCTTGTTGCAACGCTGTCATCAACGGAGAATGATTAGGCAGTATACCTAACTGGCCTTCAGTACCTGGTGCTACCAGAACATCGACTTCGTCAGAATACACTTCCTTTTCTGGAGTTATTATTTGGACTCTCATGGTTGCCATCAGATTTAAGCTACCGATTCCTGCATTTGCTGAGCTTTCTCAATAGCTTCGTCTATTGTACCAACCATGTAGAAAGCTTGTTCAGGAAGATCATCGTGCTTGCCTTCCAATATTTCAGCGAATCCTCTAACAGTTTCCCTGACTGGAACATACTTACCCGGTTGGTTAGTAAATGCTTCAGCAACGAAGAATGGTTGGGTCAAAAATCTCTGTATTTTCCTTGCCCGAAATACAACCATTCGATCCTCTTCAGATAATTCTTCGATTCCGAGAATCGCTATTATGTCCTGCAAATCCCTATAACGTTGCAGCACCTGCTGCACGCCTCTTGCAACCCTGTAGTGTTCCTCACCTACTATTCTCGGTTCTAATATCCTAGCGAATGATGCCAAAGGATCCACTGCAGGATATAGACCTTGTGCAGCCAAAGACCTTTCTAAAGACACAACCGCGTCAAGATGTCCGAAAGTCGTTACAATTCCCGGGTCTGTGTAGTCATCCGCCGGAACATATATCGCCTGAAACGACGTTATTGAGCCCGATTTAGTGGAAGTAATTCTTTCCTGCAGAGCTCCCATTTCTGTCCCCAATGTAGGTTGATATCCGACCGCTGACGGCATCCTGCCTAGCAAGGCTGACACTTCCATGCCTGCCAAGATATATCTGTAAATATTATCTATGAAAAGCAGAACGTCCTGATTCTCTTCTTCCCTGAAGTATTCCGCCATTGTCAGACCAGTCAATCCGATCCGAGCACGCACACCTGGAGTCTCGTTCATTTGTCCAAATACCAGTACCGTACTAGACAACACACCTGAGTCCTGCATTTCATGCCAAAGGTCATTTCCCTCTCTGGATCGTTCCCCAACCCCAGCGAACACCGATACTCCCTGGTGCTCCGCTCCGATATTTCTAATTAATTCCTGAATGATGACAGTTTTACCAACACCGGCACCACCATACGCTCCTACCTTACCACCCTTGGGAAACGGAGTGATCAAGTCGAATACTTTGATTCCGGTCTCAAGAATTTCCACATTAGGATTTTGATCTTCAAAATCTGGTGCAGGTCTATGAATAGGCCATGTCTGCTCTGACTCGACAGGTCCCAGATTATCCAGCGGGGTACCTGTGACGTCAAATAGCCGCCCCAAAGTTTCTTTACCAACCGGAACAGAAACTTTGTCGCCCGTATCTACAACTTCCGAGCCTCTAGCTAGACCGTCAGTCGCGCCGAGTGCAAGGCATCTGGTCCAATTATTTCCGATGTGTTGCTGGACTTCTAAGACTAAATTTTCCCCGTTGTTATCACACGTCAAAGCATCGAACAACTTAGGCAATTCGTCAGGTGGAAATTCAACATCCACCACTGTCCCAATGACCTGTACTATCTTTCCTGTAGCCATGAGCTAACCTCCAGAAATACCCGTTACCCCTCTAGGGCCATTTGACCGCCCACCAAGTCCAATAATTCATTGGTGATGCTGTCTTGTCTTAATTTATTCATTGTTAAAGTCAGTTCTTCGCCTAACGATTTCGCGTTATCTGTAGCACTACGCATTGCAACCATACGAGCAGACTGCTCGCTAGCTATTGACTCCAAAATCGCCTGGTAAACTTGAACCGCGATGAACTTCGGCAATAGCGTATCAATCAGGCTCGCTGGATCTGGTTCGTAGGTGTATCCCGATAATGCAGCTGAGGTCAACTCGGCCGGTTCCACAGGCAAGAGTTTTTCGACTACAGGTTTCTGGGACATCGTAGATTCGAATTTGGCATAAGCAACATACAATTCATCCATGTTGCCGTTAGAATATTCTTGTATCACCAAAGATGATATCTGTTCCGTCTCAGACAAAGTCGGCCTGTCTCCCAAATCTGTGAAAAACTCTACAATATGACTTCCAGATCGATTCAGGAATTCTCTACCTTTTCTACCAACGCATATCGTAGAAACATTTGACTCTAAGGAGCCCATAAATCTCCCGACACTACCATTTATCGAGGAGTGCAGACCTCCCGCCAAACCGCGGTCGGGCTCTATCAGTAATAGTCCAACATTATTGACTGGTCTTGATTCCAGTAAAGGATGCACCGAACCCGAGTCGTTGATCGGCTGTGCTGCAAGGTTAGTAATAACCTGCAGCATTTTTTCGGAATACGGTCGCCCTTGGGTCACTGCCATCTGAGCTCTACGCATCTTTGAGGCAGCAACTAGCGACATAGCATTCGTTACCTTACCAGTATTTTCGACGCTTCGTATACGCCGCCTTATATCTCTTACACTAGGCATTTATATACGCTCTATTTGTATCGTTCGTTCTATTCATTATGCAAATGTAGTCTTGAAATCGTTAATTGCCTTGGTCAAATTTGCTTGGAGTTCTTCTGAAATATCCCCTGTCTCCATAATCGTTGAAGCCATTTCGGGATGGTTACTATCCATATATCGCAACAACTGTTCTTCAAATGCGCCACACTTTGATATTTCCACATCATCCATTAGTCCAGCATTCACAGCAAAAAGTACTATTACCTCATTGCCAAGAGATAATGGCACGTACTGTCCCTGTTTTAGGACCTCGGTCGACAGTTCGCCCCTAGCCAACTGAGCCCTTGTTGCCGCGTCCAGATCAGCAGTGCCGAATTGAGCGAAGCTCGCTAGTTCGCGATATTGGGCCAAATCTAATCTCAGTCTTCCTGCAACTTGCCTAATTGCCCTGGTCTGAGCAGCTCCTCCAACACGTGATACTGACAAACCAACGTTCACAGCCGGTCGGATTCCAGCATTGAAAAGCTCTGGCTCTAAATATATCTGACCGTCCGTTATGGAGATCACATTAGTAGGGATATACGCAGACACATCACCAGCCTGAGTTTCAATGATTGGCAACGCGGTTAGCGACCCTCCACCATGCTCGTCATCCAGTCTAGCAGCACGCTCCAGCAATCTACTATGCAGATAGAAGACATCTCCAGGATACGCTTCTCGACCGGCCGGCCGTCGTAATAACAATGACATTTGGCGATACGCCCAAGCGTGTTTTGTTAGATCATCATACACAATCAGAACATCTTTGCCCTGATCCATAAAATATTCTCCCATTGCACAACCGGCGTACGGAGCAATAAACTGCAACGGCGCCGAATCAGATGATCCTGCGTTGACTACAATCGTGTGACTCAACGCGTCATTTTCTTCCAACGTTCCTACGACCTGGGCAACTTTACTCTGCTTCTGTCCCACAGCTACGTAGATACATATTAGGTCTCCGCCTTTTTGATTTATTATTGAGTCTATGGCGATAGCGGTCTTGCCTGTTGACCTGTCTCCAATTATGAGTTCTCGCTGACCCCTTCCGATGGGAATCATCGCGTCGATTGATTTAATCCCCGTCTGTACAGGAGTATCAACAGATTTCCTCACCACCACGTTAGGCGCAACAGTTTCAACCGGCCGTGTTTCAGTAGTTCCCACAGGTCCTTTGCCATCAAGGGGCCTACCCAAAGGATCAACAACCCTACCAACCAGCGACTCACCCACAGGAACTTCGATAATCTGACCAGTGGATCTAACCCGATCCCCTTCTTTAACGGCATTGGGATCACCTAGAATGGCCGCACCAACTAAATCCGATTCAAGGTTCATTGCTACACCAAGGACATCATTACCGAAATCCAACAATTCATTAGATTGGACACCTTGAAGTCCCTGTATACTTGCAACACCATCACCGACCTGAACAACGCTACCAACATCAACAAGCGTCAAATCTCCGCCGAATTCTTCAATCTGGCGCTTTATTAATGAAACTATCTCTTGACCCCTAATTGCCATAGGAAGTCTCCTTTAATCTAGCGAATTTAAGATACCACTACTTCAGAGCGTACTTGCTTCCGAAGTCCCTCTAACTGCGTCTTGGTACTACCATCTAGTAGTTGATCACCTATTTGGATAACTATGCCACCCAGGATAGATTCGTCTACACTAGTGTGAATAACTACTTCTTTTTTTACTAAACCTTCTACAAATACCTTTATCTTATCGATTTGATTATCATCAAGCTCAACAGCAGAGGTTAATTCCACTCGCTGCCTACCTTTTGCAATATCCACCAGTCGAGTGTAATTATCATATACATCCCCGACCACTCCTACAGAACCTCGAGCTACTAATAGAGAGATCAAGTTTTGAACCATGGGGTCGACTTCAGCCAGCACGGCTTCCACCGCTTCTCTCTTCCTAAGCAACGATACCTCAGCGTGGTTTAACAAGGCGCGAAATTCGTCGTCGTTCAGGACTTGAACTGCTAAATCAAGCTGAACTAGCCAGTCATCAACAGTGCCTTTTTCACTTGCTAGTTCGAATAGCGCCCTTGCGTATCTATCTCCAGATACTTGTTTTGCCATAATTACTAACCTTTGTTGGTATTCTGACCGCTTTCCTCTAAGACCTGGGATATAAGTTCGTCATGAGCTTGCCTATCAACAGTTCGCCGTATTACTCGTTCTGCCGCAGTTATAGCCAAATCCCCGAACGCAACTCTGACTTCAGCCAAAGCTGCCTCCCGTTCCTGCTGTATTTCAACACGAGCTCGTTCCACGAAATTTTCCGCGTCACCGCGGGCTTTATCCATTTCTTCTTCTCTAAATCGGTTAGCAGCTTCCCTGGCCTGATCTAACAAACGTTGACCTTCTCTCCGAGCTTCTGTCAATTGCTCTTCGACTGCTGTCTGAGCATTTGCAGCCTCATCCCGGGCCTTGTCAGCGGCCTCCAAACTTTCTCTTATACGTTCAGACCGTTGATCCATAGCCTTCAAGAGCGGTTTATATGCGAACGCGTATAAAACGCCCAGTAGAACTACGAAGTTCAGTAGATACGCTACTAACGTCGGAAGATTAATTCCTAACTGTGTCACGTTTACTCCCTCTCCAATGCCGACTATATTGGACTAGACTACGAACAGGAGAATGACCGAGACGATCAAAGCGTAAATACCCAAAGCCTCAGCGAACGCTATGGCCAAAATCATATTCGTAGTAATGGAGCCAGCTGCTTCTGGATTTCTCCCTATTGCGTTCATCGCACCAGCGCCAAGTATACCAATACCTATACCAGGGCCAATCACCCCTATTGCGATTGCCAAACCGGCAGCTAGTAGTTTCGCCGCTTCTCCGCTCAATGCCTCTAACAACACCATTTTCTATAGCCTCCTATGTATTAACGCCTTTTAGTGTTCCTCATGCTGGACAGCCACCGATAAGAACACGAGAGTCAATCCAGCAAATATTACTGATTGGATCAAACCAACCAGCAGTTCTAACCCATAAACAAAGTTAGTGATCACTAGAGGTGCCAAAAATGTGATCATAACTACTAATATTTCTCCGGCTGTCATATTTCCAAACAGCCTGAATGTAAAACTAACTATCCTAATTAATTCACTGATAAATTCGAGTATACCTACGAATATATCAATCAGACCCCCAAATAATCCTTTTTTGAAAATGCTGCCAAATGCAAAGAACTTTGTGAGGTATCCGACACCATGCGCCTTAAAACCCCAATATTCCACAAATACAAAGGAAACTAGCGCCAAAGCTAAGGGCATGTTCAGGTCCGTTCCAGCTGGCCTCACTAGATGAACTAGTATGAGATTATCTTCTCCCACATATCCAAGGAACTGATAGAACGGGAACAGTGCCAGCCACGCGTTGAACAACACAAAGAAGAATATGGTGGCAACTATTGGAAACGCTTTGCGCGCCATTTCTGGACCTAGCACTCCTGTGGAAAAACTAATGATACCTTCAAATAGAGTCTCCACTAGACCTTGCATTCTTCCTGGAATCAATCGTTTCCGACCCGCGCCTAGTACAAAAAACAGTATCATAACTACTGAAGCTAACCACGCGGACAGCATTGTGTTGGTAACTGCGAATTCGGTGACTCCCAACGGGGTCGAGTGGTGTCCGTCACCGTGATCTCCAGACTCTTCCCCATGACCACTATCGTGACCACCAACCTCTTTGCCGTGACCCGAATCATTTGAATGATCTTTATCTGCAGCCTTATGATCGGCTCCCTTCTCGGTTAGCCCTAGATGAAGGTTTCTCTTAGATGCAGGAAATACAGGTTGAGGGGGTAGATGTATTGCAGGTTGAGGGACGAAGCTGTCTTGGCCTCGGATAGCGGATCCGATACCGCCAATAACGAAGCCGAGCAGTAACAGAGCTACCAGAGCCACTATCACTCCCAGAAGTAGACTTTTTCCTAGCCCACCCGACAACACTATTTGTCACCCCTCTGTTTTTTTAGGGACTGCTTTCCCGAGTTATAGAGCATTGGTTCAACCATCTTATATATACCCCAGAACGCCGCAACAGTTCCCACAAGTATACCTATCAAGGTAAGAATGAAGACTGAGCCCAACCATTTGTCGAGCATTATGCCGACTACAATACCGCCGACTATGCAAAACGCTACGTACCATCCCAGGCCAGCGAGTCTTAGCGCTATAGCCCATCTAGGATGCCCTATCAAGAAACCTCGCAAATGTTATCATTCAGGTTTTTAAAAGTCAATTTGCCAAATTGTAGACGAATTAAGTATCTGAGTTAACGAAAATCGTAGAAATTGAGTTGATAAAAGACTTATATGTCTTATACACTCAATTTGCTGTTATACCTTACACTCCTGCTTGTGGCTTTCCAAAGTCGTCCAAATCTAAATCGTTTATGAAATCAGTGAAGGCAGACATCCGTCTTAACTCCTCCTCATTAACCTCTGCACTGTCAGGAGTTTCGGTTTGACCTGGTCTATCCGGAATCATTGGTTTCCCTGTCTCTTTATCTAGCAAAACACCCGCTTTATCCATAACGGCATCTTCTGCAAATATAGGAGCCTTAGACCTAACAGCTAAGGCCATAGCATCACTTGGACGTGAGTCTATCTCTTGAATTTTATCGTCCACCTTAATCACAATCTTCGCGTAAAAAGTATCGTTTTCCAGATCATTAACTAGGATATGGGAGACTTCACCTCCCAAGGTATCAATGACGGTCCTCAAAAGATCGTGAGTCAGAGGCCTGGGAACACTTAAGTCTTGAAGCTTTACAGCTATAGCATCAGCTTCCGATGGGCCTATCCAAATCGGAAGATACCTATCAGAGTCTTTTTCCTTTAAGATTACTACTCGTTGGTAATTCATAGGGCTTACTCGTATGCTATCTATGGTTAGTTCCTGCATATTCACCCTCCAATTACCCTGAAAATTCTAGACCTGTACGATTTGGGATGTCAACCCAG
>JAPNTN010000067.1:0-3661 GCA_027249445.1 Dehalococcoidia bacterium
TAGGGATATTAGTTAGTCTTATCCCGATACTTGAAACTAAAGGCGTAACTAGGCAAGAAGCAGCCAATCTAGCTGGAGTAATGTTTGGTATTAATTTTGTTGCTAGGCTAGGCTTAGGATGGCTTGCAGATAATTGGTCCAAGTCAATGATCTTGGGTATTACTCTGTCTATCGAGGCAATAGGCTTCTTATTCTTATTTATTGGCGAATGGCACGGGTTTGGGGTGGTACTAATACTGCTTTTCATTCTTTCGCAAGGTATAGGTGATGGAGCGGGAATAATAATTTGGGCGGCCGTCGGAGAATATTATGGTAGAGATCGCTTTGCTACTTTACGTGGTTATATAACATTTGCGTTTAGTTGGGCGCTAATAGCATCTCCCGTTTACGCAGGTTGGGTTTTTGATCATTTTGGTAATTACCAATGGGCTATTGGCCCGGGCGGTGTGTGCGCTGCAGTTGCAGCATTGTGTTTCTTTGTTCTTAAAAAGCCTCCTCAGTTAACCAAAGAAATCAGAGTATCTGACAATGCTGACTAGATGAGTGAAATATTGTGCGACAATGTTGTCTGGGTAAGGTATGATAACCCGGAACATGCTATGAGCCTATGTACGGAGGATACATAACTATGAGCACGATCTTAGAGGAATATATAAATAAACATTCCGGATCAGCAGAGCGCTATACTACGGCTCGTACTATGTTTCCCAGTGGAGTTACTCACGATAATCGATATATAGAACCTTTTCCGCTTTATATGGAGAGAGGCATTGGGTCTCATAAGTGGGATATTGATGGCAATGAATATATCGATTATGTATCTGGCCATGGCGCATTGATATTAGGCCATTCCCATCCAGCAATTACTGAGGCTGTGCGGGAGCAAATAGCTATTGGGACTCATCTTGGTGCTTGCACCGATCAAGAGATCCGATGGGCTGCTGCCATTAAAAGTTTGATGCCCCGCATAGAGAAAATGCGGTTTCATAGTTCGGGTACTGAAGCGACTTTGATGGCGATGCGCCTAGCGAGGGCTTACACACGGAAAAATAAGGTTATTAAATTTCAAGACCATTTCCATGGTTGGCATGATTACGCTATGGTAGGTTCTGACCATGCACCCGTTGGTATAGCGAATGAAGTGCTTAACAGTATGGTCGTTATCCCCTCCGGCAATCTTGAAATTATTGAATCAACTCTCCAACAGGATCGAGATATTGCAGCTGTAATATTAGAGCCTACGGGGGCACATTACGGACAGTTGCCGTTTAATATACCTAGGTATCTTTCAGGGTTACGTGAATTAACCTCGCAATACGGAGTAGTCTTAATTTTCGACGAGGTTGTTACAGGGTTTAGAGCATCTCCAGGGGGCGCGCAAGAATTGTATGGTGTTTCCCCAGATCTTACGACTATGGCGAAAATAGTAGCAGGGGCGTTGCCGGGAGGTGTTGTGGGTGGCAAGGCTGATATTATAGATATGATGTCTCACAAGGGAGAATCCGAGTGGGATAACAACGAAAGGGTGTACCATCCAGGAACATTTAACGCTAACCCATTGTCTGCTGCTGCAGGGTATACGTGTTTAGAACTCCTTGCGAACCAGCCAATTAATCAAATCGCTGATCATATGGCAATACGACTGAAAACTGGGCTGAATGAAATATTTGCCCGTACAGAAATATCAGGTCATGCTCACGGTATAGCATCTATGATTCATGTTGTGTTGGACGACTGTGATTGTGATAGGGAAATGTGCACTATGGATCACCAACATATCAAGGATGTTACCGCAACGCCATTAGTTACAGCCCTCAAACGTGGATTAGTAAATAATGGTGTAGATATAATGGGTAGGGATACTTTCTTAGTGTCTTCAGTACATACCGAAAGTGATATTGATATTACACTTGATGCTTTTGAGAAAACCTTGGCTAGTATGCGAGATGATGGGCTAGTCTGATATTGTTTAACGTCAACTATGGTTTTATTAGCGTGAAATTATATTAAACGGAGTTATACATGCCAACATTTTGGGAAAATATTATTGTTGACGGATCTGAAATGCAGGTATATTCTAGCCTGCCTTCAGGTGACGGGGAATTCCCCGCAGTAGTTATAGCTCATCCTGCAAGTGGGGTTAGCGACTTCACTCAAAGTATAGCTGATAAGCTGGCCGAAAGCGGTTACGTCGCTGTAGCAATGGATTTATTTCATCGTGTGACACCTGATATGGTGTCAGATGGGACACCTAGGAACTCGTATCTAGATGATTCTCAAATAATTCAGGATGTTGATGCCACGTTATCGTGGATGCAATCGTTCCCTACTATAGATAGCGACAGGATTGGTATTACAGGTTTTTGCATGGGAGGCCGGATTGCTTGGCTAGCAGCTGCTAGTATGGATGCTTTTAAGGTAGTAATACCGTACTATGGGGGAAATCTGTGGGTAACTCGAGGGAATGGAGCTAATACTCCCTTCGACCTTGCTAATTCTATCGAATGCCCTATGTTATTTCATTTCGGTGAAATAGATGAAAATCCTTCTCAAGATGATATGAGAAAATTGGATGCAGAATTGACCAGGTTAGGTAAACTCCACGAATTCTATACTTATCCTGGAGCAGACCATGCGTTTATGGATTTTGCGCAACCTAATAGGTATAACAAACGGGCATCTGATATGTCCTGGCCTCGGACTATAGAGTTTCTAGATAGATATCTTAAGAGCTCGTAGTAGTAGTATCTGTATATTATTGGCCCTATGAGACTTGTTTTGGGAGACATGTAAAGCGATTCATCCGTATCTGATATTTTATGAAGGAGAACAATCAATGGCTAGATTAGTGCTAAATTTGGAAAATTCGAATGATTTATCATCAGTGGGTACCACTGGTTGGAGGCGAGCAAGCGGATTAGTCCCTGGAGAGCCGAATCAGGGTTTGGTAGCTGAGTTGGCGAGTAGTTCGGCCAGGTTAGTGGATTATGACGATTCAGGGTGGGATAAGGATGTTGACATTCAGGAGCGATTAAGCAAAGGATTTACTTTTGCTTGGTACCGTATAGCTATTACTATACCATCTCAGGTTAATGGTGAGGATGTGTCTGGTCGAAGGGTATGGTTTGAGACGAACGTAGATAACTATGGCGAAATTTATGTTGATGGTGAAATAGACCGCAATCTGGGTATTGTAACTGGAAATAATGTGGGCAAGCGAATTCTAATTGAAGATCCAGCTTCACCTGGCTCAAGCCATGTAATAGCGGTACTTGTTGCGAATGCTCCTCTAGGCGTGCCTGTAGGTACTATATTTATGAGATATGCTCTGCTAGCTTTCGAATAAACTATTATAGTTCAAGTTGCGATGTGGTCCCAGTATGGAGGTTTTTTACCTTCATTGGGTTTTAATTTGTGCTGGAGTGTCCTAACTATTGAAAGGTAGATTGCCTTCTAATGTGCCATTGATCCAAGTCTTGGCTGATCGTGATTTTAGAGCGATCTGGTATGTAGGAGGCGTTCATGAGATATGTCGCCGCATGGAGTTATTTGTACTTACGTGGCTGATATTTGATATTACGGGTAGTCCTTTCAGTGTTGGCCTAGTGCTGGCGTTTAACAATCTTCCGAGACCAATATTTTCCCTGTTTGCTGGTTTAGT